>JALVLX010000152.1 GCA_027032855.1 Flavobacteriales bacterium
ATTTTTATCAGTTAAAATTGAGAACAAATTATTACATTTGTGGGCGTTGAAATAAAAATTGAATTGGTGAAAATTTAAAATTAACTTTCAACTTTCAACTAATATAACCGAATAACCAAAAAAAATAATTATGAATCTACACGAATATCAAGGTAAAGAAATATTAAGCCAATCAGGTGTAAGAGTGCAACGGGGCATCGTTGCCGACACGCCTGAAAAAGCTGTTGAAGCTGCTAAAAAATTAACCGAAGAAACCGGTACACAATGGTATGTAGTCAAAGCACAAGTTCATGCCGGTGGCCGTGGAAAAGGCGGTGGTGTTAAGTTAGCCAAAAATTTAGATGACGTTAAAGAATTGGCTTCTAAAATTATCGGTATGCAATTGGTAACCCCGCAAACTCCTCCGGAAGGGAAAAAGGTTAACCAAGTTTTGATTGCAGAAGATGTTTATTATCCCGGCGAATCTGACCCCGAAGAATATTATATGAGTGTCATGCTTAACCGTGGTGAAGGCAAAAATATGATTATGTATTCACCCGAAGGTGGTATGAACATTGAAGAAGTAGCCGAAAAAACGCCTGATAAAATTTTTATTGAATTGATTGACCCGGCTCATGGTTTGCAAGATTTTCAAGCACGTCGAATTGCCTTTAATTTGGGATTGAGCGGACAGGCTTTTAAAGAAATGGTAAAGTTTGTTAAAGCTTTGTACAATGCTTACACAAAAAATGACGCTTCTTTGTTTGAAATCAATCCGGTATTAAAAACTTCAGATAATAAAATTTTGGCAGTTGATTCAAAAGTAGTGATTGACAACAATTCATTGTTCAGACATAAAGATATCGCTGCCATGCGTGATACCAGAGAAGAAAATCCGGTAGAAGTGGAAGCCAAAGAAGCAGGTTTGAGTTATGTTGCGTTAGACGGTAATGTCGGTTGTATGGTAAACGGAGCAGGTTTGGCTATGGCTACCATGGATTTAATCAAACAAGCAGGCGGAGACCCTGCTAACTTCCTTGACGTAGGTGGTACGGCTGATGCCGAACGGGTTGAAAAAGGTTTCCGTATTATCTTAAAAGATCCGAAAGTAAAAGCTATTTTGGTCAATATTTTTGGTGGTATTGTACGTGCTGACCGTGTAGCGCAAGGTGTTGTAGATGCTTACAATAATATGAAAGGTGAGATAGATGTACCTATCATTGTACGTTTACAAGGAACCAATGCCGATAAAGCTAAAGAATTGATCGAAAATTCGGGCATTCCGGTACATTTTGTAACCGAATTCCAAGAAGCTGCCAATAAAGTACAAGAAGTATTGCAGTAATTTCTATAACATATTAAAATAAAAAAGCCGGCTAATCTCCGGCTTTTTTGTTTTAAATATTTTACAGATTAGTTTTTAAACTTTTTCAGGACATCTTTAACGGCATCTTTATGAATGATAAAATCCATCATTTTAAGCTTCATATAGTCTTGTGAAAAGAAATAATATCCGAATTTTTTAGCATTCGGATCACCGTTGCGAGAACCGGAACTACTATCTTTTACCAAAAACCAATATTTTCCGTCTTTAGCTTTATACCAGCCGACCAGATGCATACCGTGATCATCTGTTGTAGCACCATTTGAGAAACGTAATTGTCGCGCATCGTCGTTGATGTATTTTGAAGGTATATCAAAATCAGGGACGATAGCTACTTGCGGTTCGCCGGGACCGTTCAGAAATCCCGGTTCGGATACATCACCGCCAATGCCCATAGTATAGCCTTTCTTGATACTGTTTATGATGATATTCATAAAAACATCAAGCGGGACGTTGTAATAATCTTTGGAGTGCCACCAATTGTCAGGTACATCATAAGAACATTGGGTATAATAAGGTTCTTGTTTGTACGACAAAATATCAACATAATCATCCGGATTGATTTTTAAATAATCTTTCAAATAAGTTTTAGGTGTATAAGTCTTGCCTGCTACTTTAAATTGTGTAGGAGGCGTGCCTATATAATAATCCATGATAGATTTTATGGTATTAACAACCGTATTTTCATCCCAAGCATTATTGGCTTTTACCGCCTCCAAATAAGCTTTCATTTCCTTATACATTTTGGCATGTGTATGAAATTTGCGACCTTTCAATCCGTTGTAAACCGACCAAGGCATGGCGCCATATATTTTAAAATTACGGGTTACGGCATTGGCTTCAGAGCCTTGTGCAAAAAGCGATTTGCCACGAGTACGAACATATTCTTTGGCACGTAAAACGTATTCGTTGTAGAAAGTAAATGCTTCAGACAATTTGACTTTTTTGCCGGTCAAACGATACACTTCACTTTCGTAAAATGAAGTGGTTGAAAAATCCCAGCAAGTACCGGTATTTCCTTGCGAAATAGGTGGATTGTGCCAAGCTGATTTATATAATTTTACTTTATCCGGAAATTTTTGCCCCTTTAACGAAACTTTAAAACGTTTGTAAGCTTTCGATTTGTTTTTTTGTGCTTCTTCGGCTTTGATGTCTTTCAATATGGTACTGTAGTAATAGACTTTTCCTTTGTCATAGACTTTAAAAGTGCCTTTGTCTTTATTTTGTGCCATTCCGGTTGTCAAAATAAGACTTGCTAATAGTAAAAATAAGTGTTTCATGTTATAGTTTTTTTAGTTGTGCTAAGTTAAAAAAAATGAGTTGAAAGTTGAGTGTTTAAAGTTAAAAGTTGTAGAATGTAAATCCCTGATTAAGGTTGACAGGTTTTTATTAATATTTTCTTTATTGGCGAAACATAAAAAAAAAGACCTAGCAGGTTGTCGAAACCTACTAGGTCAGAGATGCAATTAAAAATATTTTACCGAACGCCTTTTAAGATAACAGGTGTGCCATCTTTTAGTTCAATTTTAAAGATTAAGACTTGATGTGAAACATCGCGTAAATCAAAACTAACCGTTTTTTCGGGTGTGCGACTGTCAAAAGTTCTTAATAACTTACCATTGATACCGTAAACATTAACTTTTGAAATATTATTTTTATCACTTACAATCAAGTATTTGCCTTTATTTGACAACAGATTGATATTTTTTACCGCTTCAATATTGTCAACAGCCATACTGTTGCGTGTAAAGATTAATTTTAAGCGATCGTCATATTGCCCTTGACCGGATTGGAAGGTATAAGGCTCGGATTTTAAATCATATAAAATATTTGTATAATTATCTTTCAAATAAATATTGACATCATTCAATATACCTTCAGCCCTGTTAATCATTATTTGATGTGTACCGGCATCCGGAGTTGAAAATCCTAAAGGAATAATTCTGTCAGTATCATTCCAAGCTGAAAGACCTTGAATGGTAAATTTTTCAGCACCAATAAACGAATACATATCAAAATCATTATTCATAGAATGAGCATCAAACAAGCGGTCTTTTTGGTCTGTAGCGTTATCAAAGAACCCGATTAAAATTTGTTGGAAATTCAAATTATCGGAGAAATCCAACCAGA
>JALVLX010000153.1 GCA_027032855.1 Flavobacteriales bacterium
TCGGGATTACCGTGTCTATGCTTTATATTTTATTTGACCGGATTTTTGGTATTATGGTTATCAAGTCCGGCTTTAATCCGTTTTTTGCCGCTTGGATTCCCAATATCATTTTCGGTATTTTGGCGGTGTATTTGGTTATGCGGGCTAAGAAGTGATAATTTATAGGTATGTTTACAGCCATAATTTTTATATTCTTTTCAGTTTTGTTTTTCAAACCGTTAATACGTCTGACGGGTAAATTCTTATTGTTATTATTCTTGCCGGTATTAATGATTTACTATCTTTTTATTCCTGAGAAAAGAGGAGAAGTTTTGAAAGTGTTAAGCGTTTTTTTATTGCCGTTTTATTTCTTCTTTTTGCCTTTTATCGTAGCTTTTAAGAAACGACAGACAGAACCCGGATTAGCTGTAGGCTTAACGGTTCTTTGGTCGTTGACTTATGTGATTTTGACGATTGATTTATTTAAGAGTTTTGGGTAGCGTAAGTTCAATTAGTAAATGCGACTTTTAGGAACATAAATAAAGACTTTATTTTATTCTCTTTCCTTTGTTCTTATTGGCTTTTAGTATATAAAAAACAAATATTTATAACAATTTTTTTTATTATATTTGATTTTCAGAAACATAAATTTTAGAAATTACTCATTCCGGTTTTTATCAAACAAGAATGTTTTTAATATAAAAGTTGAAATATGGAAAACAACAATGAAAAATTGATTATTACTATCGTAAAAGGTATGGTAAATTATTTGGATGATGGGGGAGAGCTCGAACAAAAGTATAATTCTTATCTCGAATCAAATGATGAACGTGATAAATACGGCAAAAACAAGTACAAGGAATTGGGCAATATGGTTTATATTAATTTTCCATTACCAATAGGTACACCTTTAAGGCAATTTTTTAGCTTGGAGTTTGGAAAATTAGAACGTTTTCGCAAGATGATGATAGTCTTTGACAGACTTTTAAAGTATGTATTATACACCATGGTAGCCGAACTATGGGATATGGTAAAACAAAAAAATATCACTTTATCCCCGGAAGTTCAAAAGACTTTGGAAGAATGGTTTCATGCCTCTGATTCTAAAGGAAAACTTTGGAAACATATAAAAGTAATCACAAAATTTTATAAAGAAACCAACACGAAATATCTTGATGCCATAGAGCTTCATACTATTTTTACCGATAGCGTCAAGAAGAAAATTTCAGCACTAATTGAAGTCAGAAATTATGCTTCCGATCACAAGGATAACGACTTGGAACGAATAGATTTTGCCGGAGTGGAAAATCTTTTTGCGGAAATAATGCAAAACTTTTCTTTTGTGGTAAAACGAAAATTTGTAATGATTGAAAAGATAGCTGTTTATAAACAAAAATATGAAAATGTTGAATATCAACATAATATCAAAGAATTTGAAACAGGACAAATCTTGAAACAAAAAATTGACAGTTATTATGAAAATAATGCCATTGCACTCATTGATAATATTTACAAAAAACCTGAATTTTATCTTAACCTGAGTCCTTTGATAATTTTTATCAATAAGGAAGAAAAAGACGGTTCTTCTCAAGGATTTCAATTTCTCAAAACAATCATAAAAGGTATAGGAATATTTAACAAGCAGGCATCATCAAACAAACTGATTTATGAAATAGTAAAAGATAAAGGTACAACAGTTAAAATAGACGATTACAATGTAGCGCTATTTAATAAGATGAAAGAGGATTTGCTCACAACCAAAACCGGAGAAAAATGAGACAAAAACAAATATTCAAATTTTTAGATCCATACCTGAAAGAAGATAAAAACTATTTTTTCGGAAGGGAAAAAGAGACTTATGAAGTATTTTATAAACTCGGAGAATCAAAATTGTTACTTCTATACGGCGCATCCGGTACCGGTAAAACAAGTATTCTAAACTGTGGTGTGGCAAATATGTTTGATGAATCGGATTGGTTCCCCATTGAGGTAAGGAGAAAAAATAATATTATCAAATCTCTTTCTCTTGAGATTGAAAAGATATTAAATATCAGTGTTACGGATTTGGAAAACATTGATCAATATTTATATTCTGTCTATTTGGAAAATTACAAACCCGTTTATCTTATTTTCGATCAGTTTGAGGAATTGTTTATTTCCGGTAGTAGCGAAGAAACTGAACAGTTCAAAAAAATTCTAAAACAGCTATTAAATGCAAGTTTTGACCTCAAGGTAATATTGTCTATACGGGAAGAATATCTCGCTTATATTACAGATTTTGAAGATGAGATACCCGGTATTTTTGAAAATAAAGTGCGTATTGAGAAAATGTCTCCGGTAAAAGCCAGAGACGTGGTGCTGAAAACCTGCAAAGCTTATGGCATAGAATTACAGAATGACGAAGAAACTGCAAAAAAAATAATAGAGCTACTCGGAAGTCACCGTTTTGGGATAGAACTGACGTATCTACAGGTATTGCTGGATAAATTGTACCGTATTGCTTACAAGAAAAATCCGGACTATATAGTTTTTGATGATGCCGTTATAGCGGAAGCCGGAACTGTTGAAGATGTTCTCGCGGATTTTCTCGAAGAACAACTTCACAAAATGGAAGATACCAAACTTGCATGGCAAATACTCAAAACATTTGTCTCGGCAGAGGGGACCAAATTGACGCTCAGCAAACAAGCAATCAACGACACACTTAAAGGGCGGAAAATAAATATCACACAAAAAAGTCTTAATAAATATATCAATGCCTTCCTCAATATAAAGATACTGCGATTGCTCAATGAAGAAGAAGGGGATTTTTATGAATTGGCTCATGATAGTCTTGCCAAAAAGATATACGAAAATATGACTTCGGAAGAAAAACTTACTCTCGAAGTCCGGAATTTTTTAGTAACATCATACAAAAATCATCTTCATACCGGAGGATTGCTCAATAAAAATGATATTTTCTACATTGAGCCATATATCGATAAATTGAATATTGACAAGGATATATTGCAATTTTTCAACAAAAGCAAGGCGCATATCCGGAGAAAAAAAATGATAATGATTGCATTGGTATCCTTTGTTGTCTTGATACTGACCGGTATTACTATTTATTCACTGCAACAAAAAGCTAAGGCGGAAAAAGCTTATAGAGACTTTAAGCAAGCCCAATACAAAATAAATATTAACAAAGCTGAAAATGCCCAAAAGTTGCCGGATTACAAAACGGCTATAGACTATTATAATGTAGCAAAAGAATTTATTGACACAGTTGATAAGTCCCCCAAAAATATCTCTCTTATTAAGTCTATTGATTCCGTTATTGATGTTTGCCAACAAAAATTGAACAAAAAGCTTGAATTTGAAAAATTGCTGTCTCAATCCGATTCATTAAAAAATGAAAAGATGTATGTAGCAAGTCTTAACAAACAAATCCAAGCTCAAAAAACAGGTTATAAAGATATCAGCAATCAAATCATAAAGAATTGGCAAGAGATGAAATCCGAGCTCAATAAAAGAAAAAAAGATTATGAAGAATCGGAAAAATATATACTGAGTAAAAAAGTAGAAGCCAGATTGGATAGCCTTTGTCAATTGATGAAAGAAAATAATTTGATAGATAGTTGTAACAAATAATATTGATGTAAAATGAAAAAACTACTCTTATCCATTGTATTTATTGCTATGACCTTTGTTGCGAAGGCACAAATAGACGATTACCGGTATTTAATGAATGAAGCGGATAAAGACTTCAAAGCCCAACGGTATATCGATGCTTTTGCCGGCTACGACCTGGCAAAAGACGCTTTAAACAGCAACAATCCAAAGCATTTGCCTTATATCAAAGAGGCAAAAAAGAAAAAAGAGATATGCAAAAAAAAGATAGAGCAACAGCAAAAGGCATTGAAAGTCGCATTGCGAAAAGCAAAAATTGCCCTTAATCGTGCCGATTCTCTAAACCGGATAAACCAAAAAATAATCAATGCCTTTTATTTTTATGATAATAAATTTGCATTGGCTTATAGAAATTACAATTATGGCTATATTGACAAGCAGGGAAACGTAAAAATAGACTATAAATACGATGAAGCAATACCGTTTGATAGGGCCACAGGATTTGCTAAAGTAAAAAAAAATAACACCTATTATTTAATCGACACAACCGGCACCGAATACAAACTGGCTACCGATGTGGCACAACTGGATAGTAGTATTGAAGCATTGGATTTACACGGAAAAGAACTAAAAAGCATTCCAAAAGAAGTATTTAATACTACGCAATTAAAAATACTGTTTCTATCAGGAAATAATATTTCAACTCTTCCCGCTGAAATTGGTCAATTGTCCTATCTTTCGGAATTGGATTTAAGCGATAATGAACTCACTGCTCTTCCCCCAGAAATTGGTCAATTGTCCTATCTTTCGGAATTGTATTTAAGCGATAATGAAATCACTGCTCTTCCCCCAGAAATCGGAAAACTTTCTAAACTAAAGAAATTGGATTTAGGTTCATTTTTTAAAGAGAATAAATTAACTGTTCCTCCAGAAATTGGTCAATTGCATAACCTTACTTTTTTAGATTTAATGAATAATAACCTCACCTTTCTTCCCTCTGAAATCGGTAAATTAACCAAGCTAACCGAATTAAATTTAAGCTTTAATAAGCTCTCCACACTGCCACCTGAGATTGGTAAATTGACCAAGCTAATTGAATTAGATTTAACCGGTAATCAGCTCACCACACTGCCATCGGAAATCGTACAATTAACCAATCTAACCAAATTAGATTTAAGCTCAAATCAACACACTGCATTGCCCGCTGAAATCGGTCACTTGACCAATCTAACTGAATTAGATTTAAGTAATAATCAGCTCATCACACTACCCCCTGAAATCGCTCAATTGCACAATCTTACCTATTTAAGATTAAATAATAATAAGCTTACTAAACTTCCCCCTGAAATCGGCCATTTGACCAAGATAACCGGATTATATTTAAGTGATAATAAGCTCACCTTACTTCCCCCTGAAATCGCTCAATTACACAATCTTACCTATTTAAGATTAGATAATAATAAGCTTACCAAACTTCCAGCTGAAATCGGTCAATTATCCAATCTAACTGAATTAGATTTAAGTAATAATCAGCTCATCACACTACCCCCTGAAATCGCTCAATTGCACAATCTTACCTATTTAAGATTAAATAATAATAAGCTTACTAAACTTCCCCCTGAAATCGGCCATTTGACCAAGATAACCGGATTATATTTAAGTGATAATAAGCTTACCTTACTTCCCCCTGAAATCGCTCAATTACACAATCTTACCTATTTAAGATTAGATAATAATAAGCTTACCAAACTTCCAGCTGAAATCGGTCAATTATCCAATCTAAAGAGATTAAATTTAAGGGATAATAAACTTACAGCTATTCCCCCAGAAATTGGTCAATTGTCCAATCTTTATGATCTTAACTTAAGCTTTAATCAGCTCACCACATTGCCACCTGAAATCGGCCATTTGACCAATCTTACCTATTTAAATTTACTTAATAATCAGCTAAATACACTACCTCTTGAAATTGGCAAGCTTCATAGGTTGAGGAAGCTATATTTTGATGGTAATAATATATCCGCCATTCCGGATGAAATTTTAAATATGAACATTTTTTCCGCAAAAGTTTTATCAATTATTGCAGGACAGTTTTTCGATAAAAAGAATTATAAAGAAGCCTTAAAATGTTATCTTAAAGCAGTTGAAAAAGACAGTTCAAACAAATATGCTTATGCTAATGCCGGACTGTGCTACCGGCTACTTGGAGATTATAAAAACGCCATTAAATATTTTAATAAAAGACTTACATTCGATAAAAACAATATTTGGGCTTTGAATCAGTTGAGATATACCTATTCAAAGATGAAAGAATACAATAAAGCTTATGAATATGCCAAACGCTTGACAACGTTAGAACCCGGGAATTATAATTATCACTACGGTATTAGCTTTTATGCATTATTCGTCAATAAACCTAAAGAAGCGATAAAGGCGGCAAAAAAAACACTGGAACTAAAACCGGATGCCTTGGGTGTGGAAACAAACCTTGCCCTTGGCTATCTGCTTTCCAATCAATGGGACAAAGCGGAGGCTATCTATAAAAAGTGGAAAGGCAAGCATTTTCCGGATGATGACAAATTGTGTGATGAGGTTTTTTTACAAGATATAAAAGACCTTGAAGCCGCAGGCATCAAGCACAAAGACTTTGAGAAAGTAAAGAAAATGTTTGAAAAATAATGTAGATATTTAGGAATATGTTTTTGAGATGAAACCGGTATGATTAAAATAATACTTTTAAACTGATGAAAAAACTACTCTTATCCATTGTATTTATTGCTATGACCTTTGTTGCGAAGGCACAAATAGACGATTACCGGTATTTAATGAATGAAGCGGATAAAGACTTCAAAGCCCAACGGTATATCAATGCTTTTGCCGGCTACGACCTGGCAAAAGACGCTTTAAACAGCAACAATCCAAAGCATTTGCCTTTTATCAAAGAGGCAAAAAAGAAAAAAGAGATATGCAAAAAAAAGATAGAGCAACAGCAAAAGGCATTGAAAGTCGCTTTGCAAAAAGCAAAAACTGCCCTTAACCGTGCCGATTCTCTAAACCGGATAAACCAAAAAATAATCAATGCCTTTTATTTTTATGACGATAAATTTGCATTGGCTTATAATAATGGCAAGTATGGTTTTATTGACAAACAGGGAAACGTAAAAATAAACTATAAATACGATGAAGCAATACCGTTTGATAAAAGAACCGGTTTAGCCAAAGTAAAACAAAATGACACTTATTATTTAATCGACACTACCGGCACCGAATACAAACTGGCTACTGATATAGCACAACTGGATAGTAGCATTGAAGCACTTGATTTGAGCAATAAAAAACTTAAAGCTATCCCAAAAGAAGTTTTTAATAATACCCATTTAAAAATACTATTACTATCAAATAATAATATTTCAACTCTTCCCGCTGAAATCGGTCAATTGCGTAACCTTATTTATTTAGATATACATTATAATAAACTAATCTCACTTCCATTAGAAATCGGTCAATTACATAATCTTACTTTTTTAAATTTAGGATATAATAAACTTACCACCCTTCCTGCTGAGCTTGGTCAATTGACCAAGCTAACCGGATTATATTTAAGTGATAATCAGCTCACCACACTACCCCCTGAAATCGGCCTCTTGTCGAAGCTAACCAGTTTAAATTTATGGAATAATAAGCTCACCACACTGCCCCCTGACATCGGCAAATTGACCAAGCTAACCGAATTATATTTAAACAGTAATCAGCTCACCACACTGCCCCCTGAAATCGTACAATTGTCCAAGCTAACCAAAATAGATCTAAGTATTAATCAGTTCACCTCACTGCCCTCTGAAATTGGTCACTTGACCAACCTGACCGAATTAGATTTAAGATCTAATAAGCTCACCATATTGCCCCCTGAAATCATACTTTTAACTAAGCTAACCGAATTAGATTTAAGTTTTAATCAGCTCGCCTCACTACCTCCTGAAATTGGTCAATTAACCGAGCTAACCAAATTAGAATTAGGCTATAATAAGCTCACTACACTGCCTCCTGAAATCGGCCACTTGACCAAGCTAACCAGTTTAAATTTATGGAATAATAAGCTCACCACACTGCCACTGGAAATCGGTCACTTGACCAAGCTAACCGAATTATATTTAAACTTAAATCAGCTCACCACATTGCCCCCTGAAATCGGTCACTTGACCAATCTTATCTATTTAGATTTTTTATCAAATAAGCTCACCACACTGCCCTCTGAAATTGGAAAATTGACCAATCTTACCTATTTACGTTTACACAATAATAATTTCACTACACTGCCCGCTGAAATCTGTAAATTGACCAAGCTAAACGAATTAGATTTAAGCTATAATCAGCTCGCCTCATTGCCCACTGAGATTGTACAATTGAGCAAGCTAACCAAATTATATTTAAAAGGTAATCAGCTCACCACATTGTCCCCCGAAATTGGTCAATTAACCAATCTAACCGGATTATATTTAAGCAGTAATCAGCTCACCTCGTTGCCCACTGAGATTGTACAATTGAGCAATCTAACCGATTTAATTTTAAGCTATAATAAGCTCGTCACACTACCCTCTGAAATCGGTCACTTGACCAATCTAACTGGATTGTATTTAAGAAATAATCAGCTCGCCACACTGCCACGAGACATCGTAAAATTGACTAATCTAACCGAATTAGATTTAAGATATAATCAGCTGACTTCACTTCCCCCTGAAATTGGCAAGCTTCATAAGTTGAGGATGCTATATTTTGATGGTAATAATATATCCGCCATTCCGGATGAAATTTTAAATATGAATATTTTTTCTGCTAAAGATTTATCATATTTTGCAGGACAGTTTTTCGATAAAAAGAATTATAAAGAAGCTTTAAAATGTTATCTTAAAGCAGTTGAAAAAGACAGTACTGATACATATTCATATGCTAATGCCGGACTTTGCTACCGGCTTCTCGGAGATTACAACAATGCCATTAAATATTTTAACAAAAGACTTTCATTTGATAAAGATAATACTTGGGCTTTGTCGCAGTTGATGCATACGTATTCCGATATGAAACAATACAATAAAGCTTATGAATATGCCAAACGATTGACAACATTAGAATCCGGTAATTATAATTACCATTACAATCTAAGCTTTTATGCATTATTCGCCAATAAACCTGAAGAAGCCATAACAGCAGCTCAAAAAACACTGGAACTAAAACCGGATGCCATAAGTGTGGAAACGAACCTTGCCCTTGGCTATCTGCTTTCCAATCAATGGGACAAAGCAGAAGCTATCTATAAAAAGTGGAAAGGCAAGCATTTTCCGGACGACGACAGATTGTGTGATGAGGTTTTTTTACAAGATATAAAAGACCTTGAAGCCGCAGGCATCAAGCATAAAGACTTTGAGAAAGTAAAGAAAATGTTTGAAAAATAATATCGGTATTTTTAAAAAACATATTTGAAACCGGAAACATCTTTTATGAATCTACTTAAAAACAAAAAAACGTCAAGCATCCTGTTGTTAACAGGGATTGCCAAATCCAAAAAAAAACCGGATACTTCCGGATTTAAAAGGTTTATATCACACATTGAGAATAAACATAAGAAATTTACGGATTTGGAGGTATTGAAGCATCTTTTTCTGCCTGCCCATATTGATAATCTGGCAGCTGAAGAAAAAGAGCGAAAAAAAACAAACAGTCCTCGTTGCTATACTAAAACAATCAATAAGGATTATATTTTTCATTTTGACAATGAAGCTTATAAAATACCGGTCAAACATTTGGACATTTTTTTCTTCCCGGATGAGGTAATGATCTATTCCATAAAAACCGAATTACACAATTTGCCGGTGTCATTAATCCCTGTATTTAATCATAAGATTAGAAGATTTGAATTTGAAAAAGATAGTGTGTTTGAAGAGATATTCCATATTCTCAACCGTTTATCGGAAGATGAACGGGACAAAATGGAAGAATATACTGATTTTTTGCACCTTGTTACCAATGGTAATAAGCTAAAATCCTATCTTCTTTTGCTGGAAGATTTTAGTTATCCAAAAGATTATTCAAGGGATAATTTGATGTTTGAGCTTGCCACTTGTTCTCCTATTGGCAGTAGTACGGGAGCTACTGCCGATAAAAAATTGCAGCCGGCAACATCATATTATGAGTATATATTAGAGCAAGGCAAAATTTCCGTATTTGAAGAATGGTGCGCTTTGTCCACTAATGATTCTTTTGTTTATGTACAAAATAATAACAGTGGTACGGGGCTTAATATCTTTCAGTGGGAACATCTGTATTACAGGTTTATTTACCTCAATGCAGTATATATATACAATTACCTTTTTGAGATTAATAAAGCCTATCGTAAAGAAAAATACGATAAGAATTTATTGCACAAATTTTTGGATTTTGATAAAAAATATATCCTTGAAAAAATATCATATAATTTTTTACCAAATCTGGTACATAAGAAAATTAAAGCCGCAATGGGAATAGACAATGAATTGGAGCAACTGCATACCTCTATAGACAAAGAGAGTATTAAACGTGATAGAATTTCAACTAATAAGTTGAACGCCGTGCTGCTTATTATTACATTGTTGTCTATGATATCCGTTTTTAAAGAATGGGGTGATTGGCTTGTAGAAGTGAATTTGGTACAGCTCGATACATTTTCTTATTATCTTTTCTCTTTGTTACCGGTTGGTATTGCCATATTGCTAATGTTGTTTTTTTGGCGCAGGTCGAAATAGTAATTTTTAGGAATAGAAAGGCACGAGCGTTCGGGTAAAGGTAATCCCGGATAAAATTTATGGTCTTTATATGAGGGAATTGTATCGTGGATAAGTTCAATTAGTAAATGCAATAATAAAGTTTATTTTTTTGTATATTTGTGCTACAATGAAAAGGTTGGGGTATTTTTAGTTGCCACTACTTAGATATTAAGTTTCTTTAAAAGTTGTGCAAATTATTTTCCTATGAAAAAAATTCTTTCAATTTTCTTCTTTTTTGTAATAGGTAGTGGCGTGTTTGCACAACCATGTCAAAAGGAAAAGGAAGAAAAACCTATTTTTATAAGTACAAGTTTGGGGGAAACAGATCCTGAATTAAAGGCTGTTGATATTGACAATTTGTCAAATTTGTGGATTATTACAATGGATAAATCTACGTTAGAGGGAGAGTCCCAATTGTATTTAGACAATAGTATTCTTTTTATAATTAAGACACTTCAAGATTGCGTTTATCCAAGGATTAATTTTGATAAAGACAGATTTGTGTTTTACAATACCGGAGTTGTGAAAGATACCGGTATGGTGAGAAGCTATACCGGTTTAAACGCTCTGAGAAGTATTGAGGCAAATTTTACTGATGCGTATATTCATTTTGTTTATCAACATGTTTATTCTCCAAAAAAAAGAAGAAGAATAAAGACAACAAATGTTAAGTTTAAAAAACATCGCGATAAAGGACTTAGTGATAAAATAACTGAATATTTGGAAGCAAATGAACATAATTCTGAAAGAATTTACCCGTATAAGTATTCATTTGTGTCTTTAAATCATACTTTATCCTTAAGTAAAACCCTAAAATATTTTAAAAAGGAAAAAAAAGCAAGATTTAATTTGTTAAACTTTAATAAGATTTATGTTTTGAGCATAACTAATGAAGAAAACGCTTTATCTGACGAAAATGATTATTGGTTGACGGATTATAAGACGATAAAAGAATATGCGCCCGAAAAATTAAAAGAAATAAATACTGTAATAAGCCGTTTGGTTGTAAGTCCGTTTAGTAAGACTGAGAAACCTTTTGCGCGTTTTGTGCCTGTTTTTAATAAGGCTAACAGTTATTGGAGAGTTTCACTGCTGAGGTATGAAACATTTCGGTCAATTCCGGATACAATTGGATTTTTTAATGACATCTTAAAGCTTGAAAAGAAAAACGGAGACATTTTTGTAAAATTGGCAAAAAAGCGCATTTGGGGGAATGCCATTGAACAGGTTTCAATCAAAACATTTGCACTAAATCGTTCTACTACGCCAAGTACAGATTTTATTTTTAAAGATAGCTTTCCGGTTAATATCTCAATTAACAAATTTTTTGAAAATAATATGAGGATATCCGGTTATGCACAGGTGATATATAATGATCCTGTACTGGGCAAAAAACGAAAAAAAATCTATTTTAAACAGACCATTAATTTTTATTCAAATATTTATGATATGATTTTGAAAATTTTATTGTTAGGATCGTTGCTTTTGTTTGTCGTCTATGTTTCTCAAAAACAAATGATTGTTGTAACACCTGCGGGTTCTGTAGTGTTCAAGCGAGGTTTCTTTCTATTTTCAAAATTTACAAAACAAAATATTTTAATGCTGTTGTCTGACGGACAAAAGATTACAAAGCTTCTAACTTGTGAATCGGTTTTGTCGTTTTTATTTGTGAAAAATAATCCAAATCTTGTTTTTGAAGCCAATGATTCCGATTATGAAATGGTCATTATGTCTAAAAAAAGTTTTGAGGTAACAAGTGTGCTAATTAAAACCGAATTATATAAAAAGAAATCAGACAAAAAAAGTACTGCTGAGACTAAAGAAATGAAGGAGATAATCAACGCATTCAGGGAGGGTTACAATCTTCGTTTTGTCCAAAAAAATACGGAACGTTTCATCTCGATTGATAACAAATACAATATTGTTAAGAATTATATTGAAGAAATCAATCAGCCGGATGATGAAGCAAAGAACCGGGCAATGATTTCAAAATATTTTATTGAAAATAATATATTTAGAAAAGCTAACTACTTTTTTATGATCAATGAAGTTGGTAACAAAGTTTTTTATAACTTTGTAAGGTTTTGTACAAAAAATAAACCGGATGTAAAAATATTAATAACATACCAGAGAGAATTGGGCGTACAAGACAACGAGAAAGCGTATCGTGAAATAAAACAATTGGCAAAGAAGTATCATTTGAATTTGCATAAAAAAATTATTTATGAGAATGATAGTGCATACAACAAACAACTGAGCCATATAACTACTTCGGTTTATCCTTTGTTTGTAGCTATTATGCCTGATAATGAAGTATTAAAAGAAAAAGATGTCATGATGATATACGATCCGTTGCTTGAAACGGACCAAGTCACATTTAAGATTCCGGAAATGCCGGATGACGGAAGACATTATTATTTATATCAATATTCTGACGTTTATATCTATCGTTTGTCATACAATGAAAGAATACCGTATCAGGTTGATCAGCTATTGCCGTCGCACAGATATACTTTAGATTTATCTAATGGAAAAATAAAATTAAAATAATATACGAGTATGGAGAAAGTATTTTTACCCTTAAAATTGGAAACAAGTCTTAAAATCATTAGTCTTTCCGAAGAAAATATAGAATGGTATGATCCGGCTATTATACGAGGTGAAAATTTATTTACCTTTGAAAAAAAAGCCAGAGGTTTATTTTCGGAAGAAAATAAATTAAAAGAATATGAACTTAGTTTTGAGATTGAGGAAGAGAATGTTATAACAGAGGGCAATTACTATGAAATTACCATTAGAATTAGAAAATCAACCAATGGTAATTTTGTTATTGAAGAAGATGACGACAAGGACGATTCTGATCCCAACGCAAAAAAGAGATTTGTTCTACAAAAAAATGAGGGTAAAATTTACTTAAAACTGAAGACTGAACCCACACACAATTCCGTTGTAAAAGTTATTTTCAAATATATGGAAGTTGATGATGAAGAAGAGGAGGAGGCTACTGATGGAAGAGTTTATACGGGTAAGTTGATGTTGGTTAAAGTGCCTTTTTCAGATGTGGTTAATATTAATATTGATTTAGGTTCGGAAGCCACTCAGATGAATTATCGTGACAGTAAAAACTCTCTGAATAGTATCAACATAATTAATAAATTTAACAAGCAATTAAAAATTGAAAAAACAAATCCGGACGATTACTTTTTCCAAATGGATTTGTTTAATTCCTCTTTGTTTATAACCGGAAATTTATTAGTAAAAAAAGTAGGCGGTCATTTATATCCGGCTAAAAAGTTTGACGATAATGATGTTTTTTATCGAGTACTGAGTTTAAAATCAGATTTGAATAAGAAGGATGAAGATGTGTCATATAAAGACTGGAAAACTTCTAAGAACAATATTACTCGTTTGCCCAATCCTAAAATTTTGGCACAAGTGAACGTAGATCATATCATTAGTTCTGATATTGTTTTTTTAGACAGTTACGGTGATGAAACAGATTTGTCTTTAAACTACCCGAGCTTTATCAAACATTTTTATAAATCATTGATTGAAATAGCCATCAATAAACATAGAAGAGAAAATGGTTTTGGAGAGTTTATTACAATTAAAAATTTCAGAGTTGTTTTGTTAATGCCCAATGTTTTTAATCAGAATTATATTACCGGTGTGGTAAAATATCTGAACAAAGCCATTAATGAAAAATTTGTTAAGGAACGTTTTGGTGACAATCCACAACCAAACAGCAAGCATCCAATGGTAGAAATTTTTGTTGTGTCAGAAAGTGATGCCGCATTTATGGGGGCTTTGCGTACCGGAAATACGGGGGTTGAATCTCACAAAATAAAGAAAGGGGATAAGATTTTAATCATTGATTCGGGTAAGGGAACAACGGATTTTTCAATTGTTGAGTATCTTGATAACAACCGGTGGAAAAACATAAAACGAGGCGGGATAATTGGTGCCGGGCAGTATATTACCAATGCTTATTTTAAAAGATTGGCAAAATTGGTAAAAGAGAGTGATAATAGAAATGATTATAATAATAAAGCTTATGATAATCTGATAAGCAGCTATACTCATCCGGAAAAGTGGCAAGCAGGATATGTTATCAGTGAAATATTGGAAACTATTAAGCGAAAATCTACGGATTATGATACTTGCCAACTTGACGAAAAGTTTGTTGAACACCTGAAAGATAATGTTGTCGATAATAATGCAACCTACGATATAAAGATTCCGAGTAGATGTATCAAGGATGATTTGGTAAAATTGGTTGTTGAAATTGTTGATAAAATTATTGGAAATAAAGCTGAAATTTCAGATATAGATAAAATATATCTGACCGGAAGAAATTTTATGTTTGAACCTTTTAAGAATTTGCTGAAAACAAGACTTAACCAAGTAGTTTTTTCAAAAACTACCGGCGGCTTCTTTTCTAAGAAAAAACGTGTTCCGTCAGAAATTGTTGTGGTAAAAGATGAAAACCTGAAAACTCTGGCAGTAAATATTCAATCGCCTACAGATTTTGAAACCAATGCTAATAGCGGACTGTTGGGACAAGAGTTTGATTTGTACAAGCCTATAAAACACAATAACAAGGAGTATTACTACATTGGTATGCAGTACAATGATAAAAGTATTGTCAACAAAAATGATATCATGGATGCACTTGATATGCAGGAGACCATAAATATTTCGAAATTTACGGGTGATGCAATTTTAGCACCGGGTGTTTTGCCAAGTGCAAATGGATATTATGGTAAGTTGCTGGAAGAAATAGATAAAATAGTTGTAGAAGATTGTAGGTTTATACTTTATGAAAAAAAAGAAGAAGATACTAAAGAACCCGAAACCCAAAAGCCGGTTGTTGAAAACCAAGGTGTTGTAAACAAAAATGATGATGCGAACAGCAATAACAAATCTGATAATCCTGATGAATATAAAATATAGTTATGAAGCCAATTGTTAAGAAAAACGGAATAAAAATAATCTTAATCTTACTGTTATTATTAATTGTATTTTTTTCAATTAAGAGTATAAAATCAACGGATAGATTAAGCCAAGTTTTTTATAATAGTGAACCCGAAGTTGAAATACCTGCGGAAGCTGTTGCGATGAACTTTTTCTTACAACAGCACGATACTTCGATTAATTCTAAAATAATTTTACAGGTTTATGAGCGTCAAACCCCTGACGCGTTGGTTATAAAGTTGTTTGGAAAAGGAAAACTTATTGACAGTTTGCAACTGGTTTATACAAATGATACTTTAAAGGTAGAAACCTTAAAAAACGCAAATCCTTTTTTAAAAAAAACTAAATTGGATTTGTTGTTTGGAAGTGCAAATAAATGGGATTTAGCAAAATACAAGTCAAAGACAATTATTGAAAAACTTAATTGGAATGATATAAAACCGGATGAAAAATATGATAGTAAAAGAAAAATAAATTCGTTACCGGCAAAAGCTTTTTTTGCTCAAATATTAAAAAACAAGTATCGTGCGCAAAATCCTAAAAAGGATTATTTGTTGTTAATATACAAACCCAAAACGAACGGTACTTTTGCAAAAGATGATTTCAAAACACTGTTTGTTAATAAACAAGAGGTAATTGACCAATATTCAAATTACTTAAAACAACAAAGAGACAACCTGTCAAAGAACAATCATTCCGGTGTATTTGATTTAGTACGTAAAGGTGAAAATTATAAGATTGTTGAGAAAGGCAAAAAACAACTTAGTTCAAAAAAGACGTTGGGGAAAAAATTGCCTCAATCATTATTTAATTTCTTTTCATTGCTGGAAAATAGAACTTTAGACAGGACTAAAACCAGATATAAGGCCTTTAATTATATTTCATATCTCAATTTATCAGTACCGGGAGGAAAGTGGAAAGAGTATTTTGAAAAACATAAGAATGATAAATTTGAAGATTTTATAGCTGGTGCACTTCTTTTGCAAATGGATACTTGGAAAAAGGATAAATTGCATTTGGAATATGGAAAAGATAAAAACGGACAAACTTTTATCAGTATTTCATCCGGCAAAATTTTTAATCCGGCATGGATTGTTCTGGTGTTGTCATTGCTGGGAATTGTACTGATTTTATTAGATGGAATAACCAAAAACAAATTAATTGTTCAAAAAGAAAAAATACAAAATAATCAATGGACTAATTATTTGTCCGGTTTAATTCAAACGCAAGAGAATGAGGGGATTAAACAAAAACTTTTGGCTTATAAAGACAATCATGATTATTTACAACAATGTTTGGATATAAAAAGGAAAGGCAATGAAGATGTAGTAAAATTGATTGAAAAAGGTAATTTGGAAGAGGCGCTTAAGCAAAAGAATGACAGTATCAAGAAGTTGAATAGCAAGTTAGAAAAAATTACGAAGGCAAAAAGCATTGAGGAACTTAATCAACTGGGAGTAAATATTGAGAACCCCGTTGAACAATTAGATTCTAATGATAATTTTGAAGGTTTTTATCAAAAACTGGTTAATCTTTATAAGAATTATGCAACGGAATTGAATAATTTAAAGCTAGATGCCGGAAAATATCGTCAGCTTGAAAAATTGACTGATATTGTTAGTTTAAAGGATAATATTTCAAACAAAACACTAGTTGCCAAACTCGATGAACTGTTGAAGTTTGCAACGGCTTACAAGGACATACTCAGCATGTCAAAGTGGAATGATTTGAAACAAAATAAGGAATTATTCAATAAACTTAATGCGCTTCGTCCCGATAAAACATTGCTTGAAGAAAAAGACTTTGATAAATTTTATGATTTGTTGACGGTGTCTTATTCTCAATATAGCGATAAACTGAAACAGTATAAAGAGGTTTCACAATTCTTATCTCAAAATAATCTTGATAGAAACGAATTGAAAGACATGTTGATAAAACTGAAAGCAATCAACAAAAAGCCTTATGAAGCATTCAATATAATTTATAACGAAATTTATTTGAAAATAACAAATGCGGAAAGACTTGGTGATATTAAAGAATTGCTCAATGAATTCAGTAAAATTGACTATGAAGAAAATTTGCAATATTTGCTAAAATTAGAGAATACCGGTTCATTAAAAGTAGATAAAATATTAAATAAAATTATTGAAAATGGTATAAATTCCGACAATGTAGATAGTTTCTTTAACTCGTATAAACTTCAAAAACAATTTATGTCAAAATTACCCGGTTTGATTGATGAAGTTTGGGATTCGTTAGAAGAGGTTGAACTGAACAATCCGGTTGTATTTGAACCGGAGCAAATCATCAATCTTATGAAGTTTTATAATATAATGAGAGATTACGAAAGAACTTACAGAAAAGGCAATGATATGCACTATAAAAAATACAAAGCAAATGTATTTAAACTGATAGGCGATGAGGAAACTGCCAAAAATTTGGTTGAAAAATTTGATGTTGTAAACGGTATTTATTCTCATCAGGTTAAAATCATGTATTTTTATATTGGTGAGCATCTCAATGCATATAAAGGAAAGATTGATTTTTACATTGATGGTACCGACTTTTCAGAGTATTTTGAAAATTTAAAAAAGTAAATTAGCGTATGAGTTTATCTGAATATTTGTTATCAGGACTTTTTTTTATAATTGTTTTTTTTGTTCTGTTTAATTTTTTTAAAGAAAAAATTGCTAAAAGAGGTATAGAAATTATATTGTTTTTTTCTTTGTTTTTTGTCGGTTTATCCTATTATGCCTTTAGGAGTTTGACCCATTCCTCCGACAAAAATATGTACACAAATACCGATTTGTTACATTTGGAATTAACAGGATATCAATTCGATTCGATTGTCAATTTATTCAATAGCAGAACTGATGATAACTTAAGCCGGGTGGTCCCTCAAAATAATAAGTATGCCGGATTTATTAATTCCAACAGATACGAAACAGCTTTGTTTGACCGAGAAAAAGGCTATTTGTCTGTTATTAAAGATACTGATAACAAATATTCATTATCATATCGCTATTTGTCAAAGCCATTGTATGTTCAAAATGAAAAAAACGAATATGAACTACAAAAAGCCGGTTGTTTAATACTTGACAGTTTGCCTGTTTTTATCAAATTTGATGAAAAAACTTATAAGATTAACAAAAAGAAATTTAATAAAGAAAAAAGAAAGATAAAGCAAGACACAACAATCAGTGAATATTTAACAATCAAATTAAATAAGGAAGAAAAAAACAAAATCAGTTTTAATTTTGAATTTATTGGACGAAAAAAATATTCTAATATTAAATCTGAACCTTTGTCATACAAGTACGGCTTGCCTTTGTTAGATATTCTAGCCACTTGTGATATCAAAGTTCCCCTTACAGATCAACAAAAGGAAATATTAAATGATACTTATATTCTTAGAGGAGTTTACGGCTATAAAAAGAGCCGGATATATTTATTTCCCGGGCATAATTTATCTCTAGCTCCAAAAGCCGGTTATGGATATTCAGAAAAAAATATACAAACAGGTGACAACTTGCATACGGTTCAACTTCCTGTCAACAAAAAGTTTTTTTTGGGGATTGGACATGAGCAAACACCCAAGTGGACGGTAAAATCCGGTAATAATAATAAGTCTGTTCTGGAATATAAACTTAAACCTAAATTTCCTCTTTATACAAAGGATACGATTTCAAAAATGTACCTGTCAACGGACCTAAATGAAATTATCAGAAATTCATCTTATTATAACGGGGTTATTTCTTTTGGAAATCTAAAAGATAATAATGTTAACCACATAGATGCCTCAATACACTATGCCAACGATGATATAAATACTGCTTATAAGTTAAAATTAGTAGATCATAATCGTAATAAACAACTTGATAAAGATATTGTTAACAAACAAATCGCATTGGCAACGAAAGCTAATGTAGGACCGGATTATTTAATTAAGATTAGCGCCCCCATTAAACAACACCCGATACATAAGTACCCTTGGGCTGTTTTCGGCTTACTTTTTTTATACCTTTGGCTTCTGGCTATCTTTAAAAGAAGAGAGGAAATAAAGAATAGCTTCAACAAAACCATAAAGATTAGCTATTTTATCGAATCTTTGGTTATTTGGGTTCTTTTGGCTTTTATAACATTACGAATGGTTGTTTATTGGCGTTTGATTGCATTTCCGCCACTCAAAGACATTACATATAATGAATATATTAAAATAGTTGATCAAAATTCGAATCGTTTATTTTCAATATATCCGAAATACAAATTGCTGTTATCCGGCATCATGCTATTACTATTATTGTTGATTGCAAGATATACGATACTTCCGGTTCTTAAAACAAAAATTGAAAAAATAATAAGCAAATTTCAAAAACTCAGTGAAAATTCGGCTGATGCATGGAAGAAAAACGTTCTGATTCCATTTTTAGTTTTGTTTGTTATCACTGTTATACTGGAAATTTTGTTTAAAGATTTAATTCTAATAAAGATATTTTTCCCGTTTGTAGCATTTTTCTATATGCAGCGCCGTTTATTTGTTTTGGGGTATGTCAGCTTAAAATATTTATTGTTACCGGTTTTATATTTAGGGGTTTTCATCATTTTTGATAAGGGTTTTTTCCCGATTTTAATGCTTTTTTTGGTACTATATTACCTGACTATATACTTCATCTTTAACCCAAAGAAGACAAACAAACAAAAAAATAGATTGCTTTATTTATTGGGAGGCATTTTATTGGTTGTTATTTTATTATTTCCTTTCAAGCCTCTACGTTCGGCAGTCGCAACTACCTTAAAATCCTTTCACAGCAACGG
Organism: Flavobacteriales bacterium; assembly: GCA_027032855.1. Lineage (GTDB taxonomy): Bacteria > Bacteroidota > Bacteroidia > Flavobacteriales > Flavobacteriaceae > WGBX01. The sequence continues at coordinate 20,178 of JALVLX010000153.1, forward strand.
TTTAAATAGAATCGCTTATCGTTTTGATATACTTGATTATAGCGTTGGCGAAATTCTTTACGGAACTGCCTACAAATCTGATAATGCACAGAAAGCAAGTTGGGCTGCTTCAAGTTTTTGGTTTACCAAGAACTATCTGTATAAACAGTATTATAATAAGCATCATGATGTCGTCGTAGAGGGTAAAAGCAAGAAAATAAAAGACTTACCCGCAAATTTTGATACTTTTTATCCAACCAGAGCCGGCGTTAGTATCATCAATCAAACCCGCGATTTGGTTTTGGTTAGATATATAATTTATGAACATGGTTTATGGGTGCCGTTTTTGTTAATAGCCTATTTGATTCTTCTGTTTTTTGTATATTTTTATTATACCTATGATGCCAGTTTTATCTACACGGATACCGGCCGTAATCAATATTTTACTAAGATAAGTTATAAATCGTTCAATCTGATTTTTGCCGGCATTGTGTTGTTTCTGATAAGTGTCAATTTAATTATCTACTTGGTTAATTTGAATCAGTATCCGTTTTTGGGACAAGATTTTTTATTCTTAACAATGACGGGTTTTTCCACGATTGTTTCCGGGATATTTATTTTCGCGGCACTTATCTTGCTGATTGATAAGGATAATTTTAATATTGATACCAACAGAAATGCTACGTTCATACAGGTAATGCAAAATTGGATTAACAATAAGGGAAAAATTACCAAAGAATCTTTCCCGGTTTTGTCTTTTATATCAATTGTAATTTTGTTGGCTTTAGTGTTGTTGCTTTACCCTAACCGGTTAAACAATCAATTAACAGCATTGGCTAACAAGGATAAAGGTAATCATGAAAATTTAGATTATAAGGTTAGAAAGCCTATAGAAGCTTTACTTAATTTTACTTCAGAATTTAATAAACCGTTTAAGTCTTATCAGCGTCATTTAATCAATAAAATTAAAAACAGAAACAGTTTTTATATACCAAAAAAATATATTGAAAAGGTAGTAGCCGGTGTGGCAAATGATTCTGTTTCAAAAGATTCTAAAATGGATTTTATAATACATGGAAAGAAAATTTCTTTTGATGTAAAAGATTTTGTAGATGAAATGACCCCACATTACAAGGCAATTAAACAAAAATATAAAGATTCAATTTATGTCATGTCCGCTTTTAAAGATTTTGCCAATCAGGAAAATCTACAAACTTTTAAACATGTGTTGTATTTGCGCAAAAACAGAAATGGCATTTACAGTTTGGGTGTAAATCGCCGTTATTATACGATTGCCGCCATTTTTGATAAATCGGATAAAGATAAATGGAGTGGAGATTTAATGGCCAATACTTTTGTTAAAGATATCAGTGTGCAGATTGATAAAAAATATAGTAGAAAAGATGTTAAATTCACCAAAGGAAATTTGCCGCCATGGGCAAAAACAATCTCAAACGTCAGCTTTAATGATTATTTTAACATATATAAAATTGACGGTGATGTATTGGGATATGAAAAACCGCGATTAATTGCCAAGATTGCACGAAATAGTGAAAAAAATATTGATATTTTTTTGAAAACAGCAGATGAGGGAGAAAGTATTAGAAAAGGAAAGGATTTGTTCGATTATTATTTAGAAACAAATGACATAATTAAATTACATGCCGGCAACAATACGTATCAAATGAGAGTTGTTTATAAAAATGGTAAATATTTGGCACATAAATATCATTACAATGGTGTTGAAAGATATTTTTATCCCTTAGGAAAAGACTTTGTTTGGGCGTATGCGGCAGTCAATCATTTTCAAAACTATGGCACGCCTGAATTAAAGGACAGCATCATAGAAACAAGTTTTGATTATATTTTACACCAACAACTATTGAAAGACTTAAGAACCAGAAGTAATGCCTACGTAACCGTTGCCGATGCACGAGGCAGAATTTGGGCAATGGTTGATAAAAACAGAGATAAAAGAGCTTTTCGTATAGACCCGAATAATCCGGTCGATTTTACTAAGAAAACAGCCCAAACTTTTTTCGGTAATGCACCCTTTAGAGAAGAGGATGTGTTTGGAACGCGAAATCTTAGAATCAATAAAAATGGTTTTGGTTCAACCATAAAACCCATTATTTACGGTGCTGTAACTTCTCGTCTGCAAATGCCCGGTATTGCGTGGAACAGTATTGTGGTAAATAATATTATTCCTCAAAGATATGATACTAATACTAAAAAAACAGGTCATCAATATTTTGGTGGAAAAAAATTCTATCCTATTTGGGTAGAATCAATAAGTAGAGAGTTTCGTACAAATGAGGATATCAATAATAGAGAATATCTGGTAAAGTCCAGAAACATGTACAACGCCATAGTTGTTGCGCTTGGGGCATATCCGAGCGAAGCATTCGCTAATCGTGGAAATTATAACCTTCGTAATGTGTTGTTGAGTGAAACAGACTTGAATAATAAATATGATAACGATTCAACATTTATGTTCCCACGCTTAATAATAAATGGTTCTTATCATTACTTTGATTTTAAAAACAAAAAGAATTACTACGGAATACTAGATGAAGGTTTGGATAAAAACTATAAATTTATTTCTAAAAATAAAAAAACAGAGAATCTGAGAACTTACGAGATAAAGAATTATTACCAAAGCTTTAAAAGCGTTAAGAAGGATACGGCAAATTCAAAAAATATAGGAGTAGGCATCGGATACCGTATGTTTTTCCCTGAACGCATGCGTTTTGTTAGATTTGTGGACAATAATTTTTATCAAAATGTTATCAATCCGGCTAAAGCCGGAACTCCTTTTGAGTTAACCCAATTCGGAATGGTTGAAAGTATTTTGAAGCTATTTACTTTTAACAGGGATTTTCAATTAGGTTTTGTTAAAGATTCATTGAAAAAAAGCCAAATATTAAATAGAGTAAACTGGGAGGTTAATCCCGGAAATAGAAAACATGTATTTAAAACATTTGTTCAAAACAATATCTTTAAATTTATGAATCTTTCTGTTTTAGAAGGGACTTCTGCAGGTTTAAAAAAACAACTTAACACGGTAAGAGGCTTTAGTTCAAAAACAGAAAACGAACAAATATATTTTGAGTATAATAATCAAAGATTTTACGTATATGCCAAAACAGGAACATCAAACAGCAATAGAAGCGGTAAAAATGATAAATCGCAATTTTTCATCATTAGTAATACTGATTTAACTAACAGTCAGGCTTATCCGGAAGGTAAAAACAAAGAAAAAAATGCGAAGAGTAAACCTAAGATTGTAGCAATTCATATCTTTTTACCTAATATTTCAGGGAGAGAAAGTACTGAAATTAAAAGTAAAATCATAGCATCGATAATAAAATCCCAATCAATGGAAAATTATTTTGAACAAAATTAAAATTAATCAATCAATGAAAGACTTATTAAAAAATAACATATTTTTTCTACTGATATTGGTATTCGCGATTGCATTTTTTTGGAAATTTAGCAATAAAACTGAAAAAACAAGCAACACACTTTTGGAAAAACAATTTGATTTGGAAAAAAGAGCCAATATCAAAATTAAAGCCAATTATTTGGATTCTATTTTTACAACCGGTCGTTGGCACATGAACAATAAAATAAAATTTAACGGAGTTGAAAAATCAGATGACAAAATAATAGTGAAATATACGCTTGCAGAACCTAATTCTGATAATTTTTACGATTTGATATTTAATGATGATAGTAATTTGGTAAAAGAAAAAAATGATTCGTTATGGGATAACTCTATGAAAGCAAATGAAGGAGTTTTTACGTTTAAAGAGGTATCCAAAAAAAATGATACACTTTACGTTACGGTGCCGGTATCATTACTAACAAATTTTTTATACAAAACAGATAATTTCCAAAAACATTGATACTAAACAACATTTTTTGGCGTTATTATTGATAGAGTGCTATTGTTCTTAATTTATTCTTATGCGTTTTTTATTTAAAAGTAATTTTATCATTTTCCTGTTTTTTGCGACAACAGCTTTTACTTTGCCTCAAGATACAAGAGAGCAATATAAAATCTGCAGAATTCACCATCTGTCTTACAAACAAACAATTCCGGAAAGCAGATTCAAAAATCTGAAAATGATTGGTACGGTCAACAAGTTTGGCGTTCAGGGGAAAAATAAACAAGAACGCTTGTACGGTGCCATACTCAGAGCTTTGCGGTTCCAAAATATCACTAGAAAGGTTGAAAAAAAATACGGTTTATCAAAAAATCTCCTGTTGGCAATGATTATGCAAGAGAGTGGCGGCGTAGATATTTTGCCAAACGGTAGAAACGATGGTGGTGCCGGATTGTGTCACATGCAACCCATGATAGCTAAAGATTTTGGACTGAAAGTCTATCAAAATTGCAATAAAATGGTGTCAAAAGTTCATGGTAGAGCCTTGCGTAGATTGATAGTTAAGTATAAATCGGACCGTAAAAAACTAATCAAATTTGACGACCGATTTCATCCTATTAAAAATATTGATGCAGTAGCACGAATTCTACAGTTTTATAAGAATGCCGGCTTTTCAAGAAAAATATATAATACCCAAGAAAAAAGAGCCATAAGAGGTTATACGGGAAAGTATAATTTTAAAAAATATTATAGCAACCTAAAGTATTATCAAAGAATGTTGAATAATAAAAAAGTTATTAATGAAGTGAGAAAAATGTTTAACAAAAAAAATAAGAACTTCTTAATTGATGGCAAAAAAGGCAATTTTGACAGCTACATCAAAGCACATCAAAAACAAAACATCAATTACGGTTTAAACAGGTACAAGTAATTGTGTTTTAAAATTATATATATGAAAATTAGAATTGGATTTGCAATTTTTTTATCATTATTCTTTTTGTTGTCTTGTGAAACTGGCCAAAAAAATGACCAAAAAGAAACACCTCCGGAACCCGTCCAAACAAAATTTACCCTAAAGGATTTTTTGACGTCCAATAAATTTTTAGACAAAAAAGTCGATAGTATTTTTAAAACACTTTCTAGTAAACAAAAGGTATCTCAACTAATAATAGCATCTGTAGGAGACAAAAAAACAGATAATTTCAAACAAGTTGAAAAACTGGTAAAAAATAAGATAATAGGAGGTGTTGCTATGTTTAGAGATGCTAAGGATACCATAAAAAGGAGAATAAAAATCTTAAATAACGAAAACACCAACATACCGTTATTGTTTAGCATTGATGGCGAACCCGGCTTGATAAACAGACGTTTAAAATCAAACATTGTTTCTATCAAAAATACCAGTGATTTAAAAACTACAACACAGGTTAAAAATATAGCCGAAAAGATTACGAATACTTTAGTAGATATCGGAATCTATCAAAATTATGCACCGGTATATGATTTAAGCTACAACAAAGCTATTATCAATAAAAGATCTTTTGGAAACAAACCGGAAACTATCAAAAAGCTGGGCAAAGCCTTTATCAACGAAACACAAAAGAAAATTGTGGCAACGGTAAAGCACTTTCCCGGACACGGAAATGTTAAAGGGGACAGTCACAAGCAGTTGGTATATATTGACGGGAAGTTAAAAGAACGTGAATTGTTTCAAAGTGCAATAGATGACGGGGTATATGCTGTTATGGTTGGACACATTGCTATCAAAAATAACAAAAAGTATAATACAAATGGGCTACCGGCTACTTTATCAAAAAATATTGTTACGGACTTACTCAAGAACGAAATGAAATTTAAAGGATTGGTCGTGACAGATGCCTTTACAATGAAAGCCGTAAATGATATTCCCAATGCAGGGATTAAAGCCATTGAAGCCGGTTGCGACCAAATACTGATGCCGGAAAATCCTGAGACTTTTTTCAACAGCGTTCTGAAAAAATACAAAACGGACAAACAATTTGCAAAAACGGTTGATAACGCCACAAAAAAGAATATTCGCCTAAAAATTTGTTTAGGATTTTTTGATCACCCCAAAAAACAAAAGAAATCACAATCCAAAGCCAAAACATATACATTTAAAGGACACGTTGATAAATATCCGGTAAAAATGACGTTGCATATCGTTGGTAATAGTGTAACAGGTTCATATACTTATACCAATAATAATATTACACTGCGTCTGGGTGGTTCGATAAAGGCAAACAGGTTGGTACTTTTTGAAAGAAATAAAGCAAATCAAAAAACAGGTAAATTCATAGGTAAAATGGAGAATAATACGTTTTCGGGCGTATGGCAAAATTTGAAAACTAAAAAGCAGTTAAACTTTTCTCTCAAGTCAAGCTGATCATACTACTTATCTATCCAAATACCCCTCAAAAAATATCTTTTGCTTAGCAGGTAATTTTTCCAGTTCCATTTTTATTAAATCCCTGTAGGCCGGGTCGTGATATAGGCTTTTGATATATTTTCTTGCAGGTTGGTGCAGGCGCCAGTTAAAATGAAAGGAAGCATCAAGCAGGTTATCGATAAAGTCAGCATTTATCAAACGCATTTGTATAATCATTTCAAAACTTTTTAAGCGAATTAACATATTGTAGCGGGGTGAACTGTAGGCGATTAATTCTTTTATAAAATCATGTTTTTTAGCCGGTTTGTAGTTATCCGTCAGTAGCGCCAATGAAAGCCAAACAGTTCGAAGGGTTTTATCGTTTCCTCCGGTTACATTTTGCATTTTGTCAAGAATTTCTTCCCGTTCGTCATGAAATTGTATCCAGTAATGCCACAATGCACTTTGCTTGGTCAAATACGAAGCATCATCAAGCAAAAATTTGTAATCATTTTTTATTGCCACCGGTATCATATCCAATTCTATAGCGATTTGTTGACGGGTTTTCAGGTCTTTTTTAAACAATTCGGAAAGCATTTGCAAATGTGTTTCGTTTTTCAAATCCGCTTTGATTTGTTTGATGATTTCGTTGTAAATGGGAAAATACTCTTTGCGATTGATAAGTTGTTGAAAAACAACGTCTTTATCTTCATCTTTCCAATTTCTTATTTGGATTAAACCTCGGTAACGATCTATAAAATCAGGTGCTAGCAATATCTGATTCTTAAGCCAATCATCAGGCTTGGAAAAATGAATGTCATATAATTTTTTGTTGCCGGGGTTGGCAATTACTGTTTTGATTGAAGCATTACCGGGCAATTTAAAACTTGACATTTTTTGCAAACGAAATTGTTTGTTATCAGTTATTATCAAAAAATCAAGCGGTAAATTATGAGAATTTTCATTAAACACAATACTATCGTTGCGTTGTGTTAAGTCAAATTTCGGAATGCGATAATCTTCAAGCCAGATATTGAAAAATTGTGTCAAACTGTCACCGCTGATTTCATAGACTAACTTTTTAAAGTCTGAAGTGCCGGCATTCTTGAAGGCAAAGCGTTTAAAATAGGCTTTGATGAGTTTACGATAGTTTTCTTCGCCGAGTTCTTGTCTGAGCATCTCTACAATTTTTGCTCCTTTTCTGTAGTATGTCAAGCTGCTGGCATTAGGGCGGTGTAGGGGAATGGTGTCATCTTTTTGTGATGCAATTATTTGACTATCAAATAAATATGTCTTATAAGCCGTGTAATCTTTTCCGAAAAAACGACTGTCTATCAAACGTGCATAGTAAGTAGCAAAGGCTTCGTGTAGCCAGTGGTCTTTGTTCAGTTTACCGGTTACCAAATCGCCAAACCATTGGTGAACAAATTCATGCGCACTGACATTGATAAAGTTGATTTCGTTAAAATTCAAGCTGTCAATGACATAGCGGTCACCGTTAAAACTCGTAGCAGAGACGTTTTCCATTCCGCCATACAAAAAATCCCTGCAGGGAATTTGCTTGTAATTCAACCAAGGATATGCCA
>JALVLX010000154.1 GCA_027032855.1 Flavobacteriales bacterium
ATAAACGACTGTCTTCATCATCCAAATTCAAATGATCTTTTTGTTGATACACGGTATTGATACGCTCAAACAGTTTTTTGTTCATGCTGATTTTATCGTAGTGAACGGCCAATTCCGGCTTGATTTTTTTAGAAGTCTCTTGCAAAACCTTATCAGTATTTGCCGATTCCAAAGCGTTAAAAATATACTGAATACGTTTGAGCAAACGGCCACTTTGTTCCAAAGCTACAATAGTGTTTTTAAAATCCGGTTTCTCCGGATTATTTGAAATATTGTCAATTTCTTTATCATGAATTTTTATAGCTTCTTTAAAAGCCGGCAAATAATCTTCACTTTTTATTTTATCAAATGGTGGTGTTCCAAAAGGTGTATTCCATGGTTGCAATAAAATATTATCTAATTTTTTTTCACTCACAGTTTTGTCTTTTTCATTATTATTACGAGAAGCATCTTGGCAAGAAAACATCAATAAAAGCAATACAGTAAAAAATGAATAATTTTTCATAATTCAGAATTTTAAGTTGACAACAAATATAAGTAATAATTAACGAATTACTACGGATTTTATTTTATAAAAATTGACAAAAAACAGGGAATCATGAATATCTCCAAAAAAGCCACAATATTTTCTTCCGTTAAATACACAAAATATTCTTACATTTGCATCAAATTTTTTATTCATAAATAATTAAAAATGAAAGACATATTTGAGAGATTAAGAAAAGATAAAGGACCTTTGGGCAACTATGCGGATGTTGCTGAAGGTTATTTTGTTTTTCCAAAATTTGAAGGACAGATTTCTAACCGGATGAAGTTCAACGGAAAAGAAATGATTACTTGGAGTATCAATAATTATTTGGGATTAGCCAACCACCCCGAAGTCAAAAAAGCAGATGCCGAATCGGCTGCTAAGTGGGGAATGGCTTACCCGATGGGCGCTCGTGCCATGTCAGGTCAAACCGTAAAACACGAACAACTTGAAAAAGAATTAGCCGAATTTGTCAATAAAGAATCTGCCTATTTACTCAATTTCGGATACCAAGGAAATGTTTCTATCATAGACAGTTTGGTTACCAAAAATGATGTTATTGTTTATGATAGCGATTCGCATGCCAGTATCATAGACGGTTGTCGCTTGCATCAAGGAAAAAGATATACGTTCAGACACAACGATATCAAAAGTCTGGAAAAAATGTTGGAACGCGCAACCAAAGTAGCCGACAAAAACAACGGTGGTATTTTGGTGATTACCGAAGGGGTTTTCGGCATGCGTGGCGAACAAGGTAAACTTAAAGAAATAGTTGCATTAAAAAGTAAATTCGATTTCCGCTTGCTCGTTGACGACGCTCACGGATTTGGCACGTTGGGAAAAACAGGTGCCGGTGCCGGTGAAGAACAGGGTGTACAAGATGATATTGATATTTATTTTGCCACATTTGCCAAATCAATGGCAGGCATAGGTGCTTTTGTTGCAGGTGAAAAAGATTTGATTCAGTATCTTAAATACAATATGCGTTCGCAAGTTTTTGCCAAATCATTACCGATGCCCATGGTTGAAGGTGCTTTAAAACGTTTGGAGTTACTACGCAAAAGCCCTGAACTTAAAAATAAATTGTGGGAGGTAGCTACTTCTTTACAAAAAGGCTTACGTGATGCCGGTTTTGACTTAGGCTTAACCGATACGGTTATCACACCTGTTTACTTGGAAGGTAGTGTGCCGGAAGCGATGGTTATGGTGAAAGATTTGCGCGAAAAATATAATGTATTTACTTCTATTGTTATTTATCCGGTGATACCTAAAGGTATGATTCTTTTACGTTTGATTCCTACCGCAGTACATACTCAAGAAGATATTGATATCACGGTTAAAGCTTTTTCTGCAATCAGAAGTAAGTTAGAATCAGGTGTTTATAAAAGAATAGGTGATGAAATGATAAAACAAATGCGTCAATGATAAAATAAAATAAAATAAAAGTAAAAAGATAATAAATGTTAAAAAATTATTTTTTTGAAAAAACATTTGCAGGTTTTATTTTTTTACCTACCTTTGTAGTGATTAATGATTAACAATCGTTTTTCATAATGTGAATTTTAGGTTAACAACACACATTACAAGCCGGTTCGTTTCTCGAGCCGGTTTTTGTATTTATTAAACTACACTTACAGACAAAAAAAAGACGCCCTTTAAAGGACGTCTTCTAAAACTAAAAATTAAATACTTTGGTTTGTTATTCTACATCAATAACGGGTTGTTTTTTAGGTTTGATATTACTCAAATCATAACCCGAAAATTTTCGCAAATAATGTTCAATTTTGGTACCATAAGCATCTTGCATGGTTTTTTGGCCGTAAGACCATAAAAACTGTTGCACGGCACCAGCACCACCTAAGTGCGCTGCTGCCAAAATACCGGATTCGGTAATTTTGACACCGTTGATCCATTTACCACTGTATTTTTTTATCTCTTTTCTTAAAATCCACTTATTCTTTTCCAAATTAGCCAGGAAGGCTTTTTCTTGCAATAAGGGATTTTTCAAAAAACCTTTGGGATTAATGTTTAAATCTTTTAATGTAGATTTTCCAAATTGGTATTTTCCCAAATATCCCAAAGAATTTACTCTGTCATATTTTCCTTGCGACTCTTTAAATGCAAGGGCTTCTTTAAATCCCACAAAGTCCTTTTCTACGAAAGGTACTTTAGCAATTTCTTTCTTTTGGTTGCTTTGTTTCAATTCGTCTTGTATCGGAACGTATTGAAAATGATGTGTTACCGGTTTGATATCAACTAGCTCAATTGTATGAGTGTCTAACATATCATTGGCAAAACCGACCAAGACAAATGTCAAGCCGGCAAAAAACAACCATTTAATATTGGTACTAATGATTTGTTTCATAAACCTGATTTATTGCATTTATGATAAGGTGTTAAGCCTATACGAAAAATGCAAAATCCGGCTGCAAAGATAATGCCATTTTTTTAAATTCCTAATTTTTAGAGAAAATTTTGAAAATTTGACAGGAAACCGCTTAATTTTCAGTGATAGATGCCCTGCTTATTTAAACTATTATGATACTGATTGGCACGTTGATTATGCTGGCTTAAAGTCTTACTGAAAATATGATACCCCTGTTTGTTAAAATCAGCTACAAAGTAGTAATACTGATGTTTTTCCGGATTTAAAACAGCTTTAATTGATTGAATATCAGGCATACAGATAGGACCCGGTGGCAATCCGGCATATTTATAAGTATTATATGGAGAATCAACTGCTTTGTGTTTGTTTAAAACCCTTCTTATAACCAAATCATTACCGTATTGTTGCCTGTAAGCATAGACAACCGTTGGGTCAGCTTGCAATAGCATACCTTTTTTTAACCGGTTCAAATAGACCCCTGCAATACGTGGTAATTCCGATCTTTTTGTTGATTCTTTTTGAATAATAGATGCTAAAATTCCAACTT
>JALVLX010000155.1 GCA_027032855.1 Flavobacteriales bacterium
CAATCCCAATGCACGATTGGTCTCAAATTTTGAAATCGTAACCTATTTTTCAAAATTCGGGATTGACGGTCACCCGATGAATCACGGTGGTAGCTGGGATTTTGATTTTGGACGCGTGACTATGGTTAATGCTTGGCACAGCAGTAGTTTTGCCGACGGTACTTACGGTGGAAATCCGGCCGGTTTTGTGATTGAAAGTGAAGGAAAATCGGTATATGTTGCCGGTGATACCGGTCTGACCATGGATATGAAACTCATTCCGATGTTTACCAAGTTGGATTTGGCTGTTTTGCCTATCGGTGATAATTTTACCATGGGTATTGACAGTGCTGTGGTTGCTGCTGATTTTGTAGAGTGTAACCGTATATTAGGTTATCATTACGACACATTCGGTTATATTGAAATTGATCAACAAAAAGCCAAAGAAACATTTGATAAAGCCGGTAAAGAATTGATTTTGATACCGATAGGAGACAGTGTTGAAATTTAGATTTGTAATTCATAAAAATTCAAGATGCATTATAAATCTAATATCAAAATCAGAAAAGCGACCGGTGAAATAGTTGATTTTTCTTTAGAAAAACTGGAAAATTCTTTAAAACACAGTGGTGCTTCTCCGGCTGAAATAAAGAAAATCATCAGTTATATTTTAGACAATATATATGATAATATTACTTCGGGGGAGATTTATAAGATGTCATTTGAAAAACTACGTGACATCCGGTCGGTTTATGCTTCTCGATACAAACTAAAGAAAGCTATTTATGAGATGGGACCTTCCGGTTTTCCGTTTGAACGTTTGATTGCTACAATTTTAAAAGAAGAAGGTTACCAAACGGAAATTGGTGTGATTTTGCAGGGTAATTGTGTGGATCATGAAGTAGATGTTTTGGCTCAAAAAGATGGTATATATTTTCCTGTTGAGTGCAAATTTCATTCTGACGAAAAGTATATCTGCAATATTAAAATTCCGCTGTATATTCATTCCAGATATAATGATATCATAGAGAATCCGAAGCAGTCAACAAATTTTGGACGGATTTGGATTGTAACGAACACGCGATTTTCTGACGATGCCATCAAATATGCGGCGTGTCACAATATTGAGTTGTTAAGTTGGAGTTTTCCTAAAGGGAACGGCTTAAAAGACAAGATTAACAGATTGGGTTTACACCCGTTGACCAGTTTGAATCTGTTGTCGGATGAAGAAAAGGATAAACTTTTGGATGAAGGGATTGTTTTATGTAGGGAGCTTGCCGAAAATGATTACCTGATCAATAAAATAGGCGTGTCAAAAAACAGAAAAAAACGCATATTGGAAGAAATTAAAGAGTTGGTTTCAATGGACTACATTATATCAGATAAGCATTCCGATATTGAAAATAAATAACCGTAATTAACGGTAGATATATTTTATAATAGAAAATTACAAACAAGATGGATAACAAGATTAAAGTCAAATTTTTAGGTGCCGCCGGTACCGTAACCGGTTCAAAATTTTTGATAGAAACCGGGCAAACAACAGTGATGATAGATTGTGGCATGTTTCAGGGCTTAAAAGAACTACGTGAGATGAATTGGGCTCCCTTACCAATAGATGTTAAAAAGGTTGATTATGTTTTATTGACACACGGACATTTGGATCATGTCGGCTATTTACCACGATTTGTCAAAGAGGGATTTAGAGGCGATATTATTGCCACTTCTCCTACACTTGCCATAACTGAAATTGTTTTGAAAGATAGTGGAAAAATTCACGAAGAAGAAGCCGAACGTGCCAAAAAAGAGGGTTATAGTAAACATGAAAATCCCGAACCTTTTTATACACTTAAAGAAGCCGAAGAGACGGTTAAGTTTTTTAAATCTGCCGATGAAGGCGAATGGTTTGACCTCAGTGATGATGTGAAAGTACGCTTTAATTACAATGGACATATTATTGGTGCCACTTTTATTGAGTTGGAAATCAACGGCAAACGATTTGTTTTTTCCGGTGATATAGGTCGTAGTGATGATTTGTTGTTGTATCCACCCAAAAAACCCGAAAAAGCGGATTATATTTTTATGGAAACAACTTACGGTAACCGTCTGCACCCCAAAGAAAAGCTGGACGACTTTTTTGAATCAATGATAATCAATGCATTACGTAATCATGGCAATATTATTATTCCTAGTTTTGCTATTGAGCGTTTGCAAGTTTTGATGTATCTGCTGTGGAAATACCAAAAAGAAGACGAAATACCGCCAATGCCTATTTATATAGACAGTCCGATGGGGAATAGAGTGATACAGGTTTTTGAAGATTATAAAGACTGGCATCGTTTACCAATGGATGAATTTAAACAAATGATGCGTAATATCAATGTAGTGACTTCCTATAGAGAAACTTGGGAGACGATAGACAACAAAAAACCGAAAATTGTGATTGCCGGAAGCGGAATGGTTACCGGTGGCAGGGTTTTGACTTATTTGAAAAAATTTATTGATGATCCTGAGACAACGGTGATTTTAGTCGGCTATCAAGCAGAAGGAACACGTGGCAGACAGCTGTTGGAAGGTGCCGAAGAAATTAAATTTTTTGGAAAATACTATCCGGTAAATGCCAAGATAGAAAGCATACACAGTTTATCGGCACATGCTGACCAAAGAGAGCTTTTGGAATGGCTCGAAAATATCTCTAACACACCGGAACAAGTTTTCTTAGTTCATGGTGAGCCTACTGCGGCTGATGCTTTCAGGGTTAAGTTACAAGATGTCTATCACTGGACTGCACATATTCCTAAACTAAATGACGAGGTATATCTTTAGTTGAAAGTTTTTTTAGTGGAAAGTGCCAAAGTAGAGACGAATTGCAATTCGTCTCTGTGAAAAGTGCGAAAGTAGAGACGCACGACACGTGCGTCTGATGTAGAGACAAATTGCAATTCGTCTCTGTGAAAAGTGCGGATGAGTTAAAAGTTGAAAGTTGAAAGTACGTAAAGACTAATTGCATTCGTCTTATAGTATCAAGTAGAGACGTTGTACCACAACGTCTGCATTCAAGTTGTACCACAACGTCTGCATTCAAGTTGTACCACAACGTCTGCATATAAGTTGTACCACAACCTCTGCATTCATAAAAAAAGGCTGCCTTGCGAGACAGCCTCTTTTTTTAATCATAAAAGATGCTGTTTAAATATTATCAATGATTTTATTGAAAGTTTGGCTGGGTCGCATGGCTTTTTCGGCTTTTTGGTCGTCAGGTAAATAGTAGCCGCCAATGTCTGATGCTTTGCCTTCAACAGAAGCAATTTCATCTAATATTTTTGCTTCATTATCAATCATTTGCTTGGCAATAGGTGCAAATTTTTCTTTCAACTCATTATCTTCATTTTGATTAGCTAATGCTTTTGCCCAGTATTGTGCCAAATAGAAATGCGAGCCACGGTTGTCCAATTGCCCGA
>JALVLX010000156.1 GCA_027032855.1 Flavobacteriales bacterium
TAAAATCTTTTCCTAAATTATTCATGTTTATATGGTTATTTGATGATATTGGTTATTTGATAGTCGGATGTCCGGTGTCGGGTGTACGATGTCAGGAGCCGGATGCACGATATTGGATGTCGGATGACATTTCGAACGAGCGACGTAGGAGTGAGGAGAAATCCGGTTACTGAGCTTGTCGAAGTAACCACTTTGTCGTTTTCCACTTCGCACTTTCCCCTTTGTCGCTTTTTACTTACTTCTTATTCAAGTCCAAAAACTTATGATATCCGATGCGTTTCTTTTGAACCGGCACTTCTTTTTTGTATAGCTTGACCAATTTCTTTTTCAAAATTTGATCACTCAAGCGTTTGACTTCTTCTTCGTTTTTCAAGATACTATGAGCTATTTCTTCCAATTGTGCTTCATCAGGAACTTGTTGACCGTATTGCAACATCTGTTGAACCAACAAGTCTTTTGTCAATGATAAAAGCTCGTCAAATGTAATTTTTATACCGTATTTTTTAGCAATGGACTCTTCCAATAATTGGTATTTCAAGCCTTTTTCTGATTTTTCATATTCTTGTACAGCTTGTGCGCCTGTGATTTCTTCTTTTGAATCAAAGCCAATCCAACGAATTAAGAAGTCTTTTGGTAAATTAATTTTGGAAGTTTCCAATAGTTTTTCAGTGATATCGTTGAGCAATTGGTTGTCAGAAACACCTTCCAATTCTTTTTCAAAGTTTTCTTTGATAAATTTACGTAAACCTTCTTCATCTTCTATTTTACCTTCACCGAAAATTTTATCAAATAATTCTTTGTTAAGTTCTGCAGGTTTTAATTCAAATACGCCCGACACTTCAAATTTTAAAGGTACGTCCAAACCGTGAACTCTATCGTGATCAATGTTAAGTGCGTGCATCATGGTATGCGGATCTTTGTACAATTCGGTGGATTTGAATTCAATCACGTCACCTTTCTTCTTGCCCACCAAAGCTTTTTGTGCTTTGGCAGTCAAATCAGCCATATTTACGGTTGTTTGGCTGTTGATATTTTCGTCTTCATTAGTAAAAGTTCCTAAAACATAACTATCTTTTTTTACCTCGTCCAAATCTGAAAAACTACCGTATTGTTGTTGTATTTTGGCAACTTCATCGTCTATGAGCTTTTTGTCCGCTGTGATTTTATAATCGGTAATTCCTTCTAATTTTGATAAATCTACGTCTATTTCCGGAGCCAATCCCAAATCATAATTAAATTCAAAATTCGTTTCGGTTTGCCAATCAATATCTTTTTGATTTTCCGAAGGAATAGGAAATCCTAAAAGGTTAACTTTGTTTTCAGTCAGATAATTATTGATAGCATCTTGCATCATATTATTCACTTCATCGGCAATTAAAGCCCGTTCATACTTTTTTCTAATAAGCCCTATAGGTGCTTTTCCTTTACGGAAACCGGGCATTTCAATTTCTTTTCTATATTTTTTTAATTTTTTTTCAACTTTTTCAGCATAATCTTTTTCATCAATTTTAATACTCAATTGTGCCGTTAAATTATCTAAATCTGTTCTTTCAATTTGCATTTTTATATGGATTTTTTAAATGTTTGGCAAAAATAAGGATTATTTACGAACTATTATATATATAATGACAAAAAAAAAGCCCGCCAATCAGCGAGCTTTTAAATGTTTTTATTGCTTCGAATTAAGAAAAGAGAGCTTCTTTTTTCAATTCTTTGACAATTACATAGTAAAAAGCAACGCGCATTTTACGGTTAATTGATTTAAATTTTTCGCAAGTGCCTTCCAAAACTTTTTTGATAGCATCTTGATCAGTAACACCTAATTTTTTAACGATAAAGTTGTCTTCAACTCTTTTAAGTTCTTTGTCGTCTCCACAAGAAACCAACGAAGCATCTGCTAAATAGATTGAAGGTCCTTGCGATTTAGCCACAGCTCTTAAAACTGCGTCATCGGCTTTTACGCCAACTTTTTTTAATTGTTCAGCAGCTTTTGCTACTACATCATCAAATTTACTCATAGTGATAAGTTTAAAATTTATAGCACAAAGTTAATAACTTTTTTTATATTTTCAAAAATTATTTTAAAAACAACGGTTTTTCTTTCATCCAATTAGAAATTTCGTTTCTAACATCGTGAATAATGACTTCATTATCGATATTTTCTATCACATTATCTATAAAAAAGGCAATTCGTTCCATATCTTCTTCAACCAGTCCGCGTGTAGTAATAGCAGGCGTTCCGATACGGATGCCGGAAGTAATAAACGGCGATTTATCATCAAAAGGCACCATGTTTTTATTGACGGTAATATGAGCTTGAACCAACGCATTTTCGGCTTCTTTTCCGGTTACGCCTTTGTTACGCAAGTCTATGAGCATCATGTGGTTGTCGGTGCCACCCGAAATAATTTTGTAATCTCTGTCAACTAAAGCTTTAGCCAAGGCTTTGGCATTTTTGCGTACTTGCAGAATGTAGTTCATATAATCGTCTTGCAAAGCTTCGTGGAAAGCTACGGCTTTGGCGGCAATCACGTGTTCCAACGGTCCGCCTTGCATACCGGGGAATACGGCGGAGTTTAGTACGGCAGACATTTTTCTGATATTGCCTTTAGGCGTTTTTAATCCCATTGGGTTATCAAAGTTTTTACCCATCATAATCATTCCGCCACGTGGTCCGCGCAAAGTTTTATGGGTAGTAGTTGTAACGATATGTGCATATGGCATCGGGTCTGATAAGATACCTTTAGCTATCAATCCGCTAGGATGTGAAATGTCAGCCATCAATAAGGCACCTACTTCGTCGGCAATTTCTCTAAACTTGGCAAAATCCATATCACGGGAGTAGGATGAAGCGCCGGCAACTATCAATTTTGGTTTGTGTTTCAAGGCGGTTTCACGCATCTGGTCGTAATCGATACGACCGGTTTCTTTATCAACGCCATAAGATACAATATTGTAGGTTTTTCCCGAAAAATTGACAGGTGAACCATGCGTTAAGTGACCACCGTGTGACAGGTCAAATCCCATCATAGTGTCGCCGGGTTTTAGCACGGCAAAATAAACTGCGGCATTGGCTTGCGAACCGGAATGCGGTTGTACATTGACATACTCTGCGCCAAAAAGTTCTTTGGCACGGTCAATTGCCAATTGTTCTACTTCGTCAACCACTTCGCAACCGCCATAGTAGCGCTTGCCGGGATAGCCTTCGGCATATTTGTTGGTCAATACCGAACCCATAGCTTGTAGTACTTCGTCACTGACATAGTTTTCAGAAGCAATAAGCTCCAAACCTTCGGTTTGCCGACGGGTTTCTTTTTGAATTAATTCGAATATTTGTGTGTCTTTTCTCATTGGTTAATTGGTTATATGGTTATATGGTTATATGGTTATATGGTTATATGGTTATATGGTTATTTGGTTAATCG
>JALVLX010000157.1 GCA_027032855.1 Flavobacteriales bacterium
GTAATAATGTGATTTCATAAATTCAATTATCAAAGATTTTGAAAAATGCGAAAATTTATCGCTGATACTGACCGGTCCTATCAAATATTGATGGTCGGGATACCTCAAGGTTGTGTGTACGATGCCGCGCCATAGCAAAAATAAAGGAAAAGGCTTTTGTTGATAAGACTTTACAATAAATGCACGCCCCATTTCTATGGAACGGCTCATCATTTCGTACAATTCCGGTTCAAAAGTAAACAGCTCACTCAAATAAAATCCTTTGATACCGTATTTTTCAAAAATTTCCCGTCCCATACCCATACGGTAAGCTCCCGCTATTTGCAGGTTTTCTTTGTCCCACAATATCAAATGCTTGTAATACTTGTCATATTTATCCAAATCCAACTCTTTTCCCGTACCCTCGCCTACTGCTCTGAAAGTTATTTCACGCAACCGTCCTATTTCACGTAAAATATGGGGCATATTTTTGGCATCAGCCAAATACACAACATATTCGTTTTTTTCAAACATTTTGGCTCCCCAACTCTCAAGTCTTACAATATCTTCTGACAACTTTTCTACAGCAACCGGCGCAATAATCTTCTTTTGCTGTCCGGCTTCCTTCACTTTAGGTATCTTAATTTTGTCTTTTATGCTACGTTTTTCAAAAGTTTTGGCAAGGATATACGTTTTTTTACGGATAAATTCTCCAAGCAAATCATGATTTACAAAACCGGCTTTCATCTTTGGTGTAATCGGCTTTCCTATCCGTACTTTTATATTCTTTCTTCTGTCAGAAATGGCTTCAGAAGGTAATTTTGCCGTACGCAAAACGGGATGTAAACGCGATAAGAAATAAAATAACCGGCTGTTTCGCCCGTGAAAATATACGGGAATTATCGGGACTTCAGCTTTATAAAGTAACTTAAGAACTTGACTGTCCCAAGTTTTATCAACAACCAACTTACCGTTTTTATAAGTCGATACTTCGCCGGCAGGAAAAAGCCCCAAGCCATGACCTTCTGATAAATGTGTTAAAGCATTTCTCAATCCTGACTTCGAACTTTCATCAGAATGTATATTGATCACATAATTTTCTATCTGTGGAACATTCTTCAAAATAAAAGAACTTAAAACTTTAAAATCCGGACGTTTTTGAAGCATTATTTTTAACAATAGAATACTGTCCAAACCACCCAAAGGGTGATTGGAAACCGTGATAAAAACACCGGTTTGAGGAATACGTTTCAAGTCTTCTTCCGGAATTTCAAAACTTATATTAAGCTTCTCTATAATAGCATCAATAAAATCCAAATCTTGATAGCGGTAAATATCTTTATACATTTTGTTGATACGGTGCATACCCAATAATCGCATTAACAGCCACCCGGTAGCAGTTCCCATAACACCAGTTTTTTCCAATTTTATAGCTTTGGCTATATCCGAAGCTTTGATTAACTCCTGCATAATAATTTCTAATTCATTTATTGCAACAAATATACTAAACTATAAAATTATTTTTTAAATTAAACCCATCATTTTACCTGTTTTTAAATTATACATCAAAAAAAACAAAAAAATTAATAAATTTGTATTCCATATATACGTGGAAAATATTTTTAAAGTTATGAAAACACTCTTTTTTACACTCGGCATTTTTTTGATTTTATCTTGTTCACAGCCTGATGAAACAACAAATATTTCTTTCACTGAAATAGGTAAAGGCGCACTTTACGGCAATGGTGAAGAAGGTATCCCACAATCCAATTTAGTCATTACAAACAATACCGACTGGCAAAACTTGATGGACCAAATGAATACCGTAAATAACGTAACGGATGATTTTACAGAAACTGACATTGATTTTGATGCTTACGAAATCATTGCCATCTTTTTAGATGTAAAACCTAGTGGCTGGGAAGTTAAAATAACGGAAATTATTAAAGATGATGCCAATATTCACGTTTACAAAACTGACGAAGAATTTATATATTCAGTCATGACACAACCTTTTCATATTGTAAAAATTCCAAAAAGTCACAAACCTGTAATATTTCATTAGAAATTCACTCAAATTGCTTAGCCCGAAAAATTCACAGAATTTTTCTTAGTTAAAAGTGCACTTCGACAGGCTCAGTAACCTTAGTTGAAAGTTAATATAACTTTCTAACTTTCAACATTATAAACTTTAAACTCCACATTATTCATGAATAATGTGGGTTAGTTAATTAATATTTTCCGAAATAAAACCCAACACAAAGCAAATAATCCGGCTCTAATTCATAAAAGAACAAATCAACCGTTTTTTGTTCTCTCAATAAAGCTGTAGCTTTGATATTATCCGGACCAAATTCCGTCAATCTGATTTCTTGCTTAAAACTCAATCCGGCAACACCTGCTAGTTTATAAATACTCTCTTTGGCCGTCCACAAATATTGCAGTTGTGCCAGACTGTCAGCATCTTTTGGGGAAACATCTTTTGCATGTACAAAACGGCTTGCAATCCTATGCAACTTCGGATTTTTCCTTTCAATGTCAATTCCTACCGGCTCACTACTGACCGCAACCACCACATAGTCACCCGAATGGCTGATAGAAATAAACCGCCCATCACTGCATACCGGCTTACCGGAATCCAAATAATCTATTTTATCAGACAAATCATAACGTTGCAACAGAATCTGTTTTACCAAAAATTGTTTTTGATGCACGGTTGCGGACATTTTATTCGCTTCTACTGTTTTTTCAGTAGGCAGAAGACTTTTCAACTGTTCAATACTTTCTGTAATATGCCAGATGTACAAATGTGTGCGAGTAGTATGTTCAATAGATATTTGTGGCATTAATTATACCCTTTTCAGATTTTAACACAAAATTCTGTTTGTTAATTTGTTATTTCCTAAACTAACAAACCCTGTCAGCAAAATTACCAAATATTATTAGACAAAATTTAAGTATCTTTGTTTTCAAAACTAAATCAATTGCAACGATTAATTTACATACTATTATATCCTATCATTTTCTTGTTGTCTCGACTCCCATTTTGGTTTCTTTACCGTATTTCCGATTTTTTTTTCATTATAATATATTATGTAGTAGGTTATCGAAAAAAAGTGGTACGACATAACTTAAAATTAGCTTTTCCTGATAAATCCGGTGAAGAGCGTACAAAAATTGAAAAACAATTCTACAAGCATTTTGCCGATTTATTCGTAGAAATGATTAAAGCCTTTCATATCAGCTTATCTGAAATACAAAAAAGATTTGTGTTTAACAACGTAGAATTGCTCAATCAAATTACAGACACCGGTCAAAATATTATAGTGGTAGGTGGTCATTATGGCAACTGGGAATGGGTCATTTCCTTAGCCAAACTAACAAAAGCTTCTCCAATAGCTACATATCTCAAAATAAACAATCCCTATTT
>JALVLX010000158.1 GCA_027032855.1 Flavobacteriales bacterium
GGTTTTTTGACCGGTGTTACCGTAAATATCAACAAAGCCCTGTGCAGGATCTCTGGATTCCGAAACCACATAATCGGTTCGTAAACCGGCAGTCAAATAATAATGCTCTGACAATTTATGATTGGCTTCGGCAAAAACACCGAAATCATTGATATAAGCATCTTGCCAAACTTTTAACTTTTTGATTGTTGGCGGATTTAATGGTACTCCTGTATTCGGATTATTATTGACGATGACAGTTTTGGTACCATCACGTTTGATGATATCTGCATCTAATCCGGTATAAATCAGCCAGTCCTTTTTGGGTGTTAATGCCACTTCCAGTTTGCCACCCATGGTATTGGAAGTAACCGGAGTTTGTGCATCAATTCCGGGATAATTCGGACGCGGTTTCTCCATGCCGTAACCATTGGTCATCAAATGATCAACGTAGGAATAATAAGATTTGAATTGTACAGATTTAACTTTTTCTGACAATTGCTTTATCTTATAATCCAATCCTAGCAGATAACTATCATCTTTAGGTGAATCCATACGCAATCCGGCATGTTTAATTTCACTTCCGAATTTTTGATGCCAATTGATTTGCAAACGTTGGTTTACTGTTGGGTTATACCCCAGTTTTATTGAATAACTGTCGGTTTTAAATCCCGCAGGGGTAACGATACCGTCGCCGTCGGTATAATCCCCGAAATCGCGGTGCTCACCATCGACATTAAGGTCTAATTTTTCGGTTGCATATAGCACATCGGCACGTAAAACCAGATTGTTACCATTAGTTTCATAACCCGATTGCAGGTTGCCATGCAAACCATAATCCTCCGGTGTCGGCTGACGCGTCACCATATTGACTACGCCGCCAAATACTTGCCCGAAACGTACGGTAAATGGTCCTTTGACCACTTCGATTTTACGCACGGATTCAGGAATGACGTGTGCTGTAATCGGGTCCATACGGTTTGGGCAGGCGTTAACCATTTTGTTACCGCCATCATACTTGACGTTCATTTCTTCGTATTTAAACGAACGCAAAGACGGTTCCATAGCGGTTGCACTGCGTTTTTGAATGCTAAAACCGGGAATGTCTTGAAACAAATCAGCCACATTCCGGGGTTGACTACTCTTAACCACATCGTCCATGACCACAACGGAATGGGTAATATCTTCCATTGGGTCGGCTTTGATGACCACCTCGTCTAATGAAATGGCTTTTTTGACCATGGCTATAGACATACCGTTTTTAGCAGGCAATTTGATTGTTTTGTAATTCGGGTAAGAGAAAACAAGCATATTGCCGATTTGCACTTCTATTTTAAAATTCCCATCTATATCCGTAATGGTTTTAGTTCCCGATTTCTCGGATATGATTACAACCCCAACCAATGGATCGTTTGTCGTCGCATCATAAACCTTTCCGGTGATGCTTTTAGGTTGGGCAAAGACATGCCCCGTCCATAAAAGCACTATAATTAATAATTGCTTCATTATATTATTTTTTAGTCGTTAATTTTTTTCTACTAGATTAATGTTTATTGTATATCATTTCGAACGATCCCAACGAAAGTCGGGAGAGGAGAAATACGGATTCTTTGTCATTCTATCTCCTCATGTCGATAGAATTCTGTCGGAATGACATGTAAACATTATAATCGTTAAATAAAATGAAGCACAGGCGGTGGTTTAATCATATCGGGTAAGTAACCTTTAAAGGTTTTTGGGGTGATAACAATTTGTTTTTCAAGTTGAAATAAAAATTTAGGGTAATATTTTTTGTGTAATCCGGCACGGTAATACCAAGTATATTCTTTGAGATTTAAAGTAGGCAAAGTAGTTTTTTTCTTACCGGGATTGTCGTCTCCCAATACTTTTTTAATTTCTTTTTTCAGATGACATTTTCCATTGCAATGCATCTCGGGTTTATCCTTGTTTTCACAAAGATCTTGAGAAATATGCTTGTAGTTGATGACATAATCAGCCATAGGAATAGCCGGGCTGATAATGATCAACGCGTAAATAATGATTAATATGTATGAAACAATTTGTTTCAAGGTTTCACAAAAAGGTTTAAGATGGAATTAATAATCTTGTTTTAAGAGGGATTTGTAGTAAATCACTGATTATTATGAGAATTAAAGCTAAATAATTTCATACCATGAAAGTATATTACAGTCAAGTAATGATGTAACATAATATTTTGTAACAAATGATTTGCTACAAATCCCCTAAGCTAAATAATAAGTAAATGTAGCTTAGGAAAGCCGGGGAGGTCTGAAAAGTTCTTCAGTATAAGAACTTAGAGGTGGTTGGATTATGAAATCTGAAATTTGTGTAAAATTATCTTCCGGGCAAGTATAGACCGGTGATTTTGGAGAATATAATGTTTTGACAAAAACGGAAATGCTGACTACCGGCAATTTTGGACTGTCCTTTTTTTTGTCTTTGCACGCACGTTTAATCAAAGCTTTTAGGTAGGCATCACCTGTAGGTGGGTGGGTAGTATCGTGTTTTACTTCGCAACTACAAGAGCAATCGTCATCTGCAACCGTTACATTTTGATGCCAATAATATTGCACAAAAGGCACTACCGGCTGGAGTATAGCCGTTGTAAAAGCAATGAACAATAATATGACGTAGAGTTTGTTTTTCACAAATGACAAAAATTCTTGTTACAAAGTTAAGAAAAAATAAAATACGAAAAAGTGTTTTTTATAAAAAAGTGATAAGTAGAAATATATGATGTCAGAGAAAGTGAAAAAAGAAATGACAAAACAAAATGTATGTTAATACAAAAGCTACCTCAATTTGAAGCAGCTTTTGTAAGTTTTTAAGCATATAAATTTTGAAAATTAGGAGTGACCGAAAGCCACAATTCTCAAAATTTTAATGTTTAAGACCAACCAACGCCAAGCTTGCCAAATCATGCATTTACGCATAAAACGGGTAAATCCGGTTGGAACGGTGGCATACGAAAAATCATTGTAGCCACGGGTTATTCTTCTTAAATGTTTTTTATGATCCATAATATATGATTTTAATTTTTTAATTTTATTACTTAATTTTATTCTCTATTCAGGTAGCAACCACCAGAAAGGATATCCTTTGGCTTTGTGTAAGAACATATAGTGCATAAACCACTTGAGCCAGTGTCCGGCTAATCCGGGTTCTCCCATTGTATATCTTAATGAGCGGCCATATTCGGGATATTTTTCCCAGTTTTGAACAATAGGGAAAACAGTCATAGTTGCAGCCATACCATTAGTCATGCCGTATCCGGCAGAAACGATACAAGCGGCTCCCATTTTAGACATAGATGCTTTGTGTTTAAGGTTATTTAACTTTCTTTTACCTTTGATAACATCACGGATATTTTGCGCTACAATTTTACCCATAACACCTGAAGGCATACCT
>JALVLX010000159.1 GCA_027032855.1 Flavobacteriales bacterium
TCTTAAAAGTACTCAATACCTTTCATAATATCGCTTATTTTAAGTCGGTGCAAGTGGTGATTGATGTGGATCCTTATTAGTGGCAAGTAACAAGTATCAAGTAGCTAGTAGCAAGTATTGTTACATTGCGGGTCTCCCGACCCCGACGGTATTTTCCCGTTTTTTGATAGCAATTTTTCACATTATTACCGCACAATTTTATCGTGTAGCAACAAACTTTTAACTTTTAACATTTAACTTTTAACTAAACCAAAAAACTTTTCCCTTCTACGGCAATATCTACATTTTCAAAAATTTCGCTTGCTTCTTTTTTAAATTGGTTTTCATCGGGATAGCGGGAAGAAAAATGTCCTACGACCAAAAATTTAGCTTCGGCATCTTTGGCAATTTGTGCGGCTTGTTTGGCGGTGCTGTGTTTGGTTTTTGTTGCTAAATCTTTGTGTATTTCAAGAAAAGTAGCCTCGTGGTAGAGTAGATCAACTCCTTTGATAAGCGGAATGATGTCCGGTTTGTAAATGGTGTCGGAACAATAAGCATAAGATTTGGTTGGAGGAGGAGGGAGCGTTAGTTCTTCATTGGGAATGATACTACCGTCTTCACGCACAAAATCTTTACCGCGTTTAAGATTGTGGTATGCCCAGGTTTCTATTTCGGGATATTGTCTAACCGCATCGATATTGAGTTTTCGCAATGCCGGTTTTTCTTGAATTAGATAGCCGTTAGTGTAAATGCGGTGTGTCAATGGAATGGTTTTAACGGTGTAATGGTCTGTTTCTAAGATTAATTCACTTTCGTTAGAAGACAATTCGTGAAAATACAGCGGGTAATTGATGTCGGTTTGGGTCAGTTTAAATTGCAATTCGGTGATTTCCTTTAAGCCTGTGGGGGCGTAAATATGTACGGGTTTTTCTCGGCCGATTAATCGCATACTGGACAAGAACCCTACCAGTCCGTAAAAATGGTCACCATGCAAGTGCGAAATAAAAATATGCCGGATTTTGTTGAATTTATGTTTGTATTTACGCAATTGGATTTGCATGCCTTCGCCGGCATCGATCAAAATTAGTTCGTTATTTATCTCAAGCACTTGTGAACTGGGAAAAACCATACTGCGCGGTGTGGCGGAATGGCATCCGAGAATATGTAATTTCATTGACAGATTTTTTGTTTTACAGAGTGGCTCAAAGTTACATTTTTTTTGAATAAAAAACGGCAACCCGTTTGAGTTGCCGTTTTGTGAATGATAATTGTTTCGGATTAGCTGAACATAATATTGTAAACACGGTTGATTTCTTGGCCCAGTCTCGGCACATTGATGTGGCGGGCTTGACGAATGGTTTCTCTACCGTCAAAATAAACCAAAACCGTAGGGATTACAAATACATTGTAATAGCCACGCGCTTCGGGTAACATTTGTACGTTGATTTCTAAAAATTCCATCTCCGGAAAATCTTCTTGCAACATATTTTGCAGTTTGGGCGATAAAGCGTCACCGACATTGCAAGATTCGTCAGAGAAAAAAACTAAAACAGCCGGATGATTTCTTAGAAATTCATTGGCTTCTTCTAATGTTTTTGCAAATGTGTATTCCATTGTAAATACTTTAAAATGATGCGACAAATATATTATTTTTTTTTATTGAACAACTTTTTAAGCTTAATTTTTTTTAATTATTAAATGATATAAAATCAGCTTATTATGACGTTAATGTTTAAAAAAATAAACTAAAAAATGTTAAAAGCCGATAATAAGCTTAAAAATGGTTGTATATCTCTGTAATTATGCTTAAATTTGGCCGATATTAACTTAAAAAAATAGAATTATGGGATTATTTTCATTTATCAAAGATGCAGGTGCTAAATTATTTGGGCACGAAGAAGAAAAGGCGCTTGAAACCAAGTCAATTGAAGAAATTAATTTTGAAAAAGCTCAAAAATTAATGAATGAGATTACGGCTTTAGGTTTGCCTGTTGACGATTTGAATATCGTGATTGACGAAGACAGAGCTGTTGTGTTTGGAACACCGGCTGATCAAGAAACTAAAGAAAAAATTATCTTAGCAGTCGGTAATACCGAAGGCGTTGCTGAAGTTGATGACAGACTTGAAGTGGCCAACCCTGAGCCTGAAGCAACTTTTTATACTGTTAAAAAAGGTGATTATTTGAGCAAAATTTCTAAAGAAGTTTACGGTGATGCTTCAAAATACAATGTGATTTTTGAAGCAAACAAACCAATGCTTAAAGATCCGGATTTGATTTATCCCGGACAAGTTTTAAGAATTCCCCCGTTAGATTAATGACGGATTAATATGAATTTATAGCCGGCCTTTTGCCGGCTATTTTTATTAAAAGCCTTTTCCTGCTTTCTTTTTATCAAAATAACGTTCGTAGTGACTGTAGCAATTTAAAATAGCTTCAAGAATCTGTAAATCATTGGCGGTTTGGATAAATTTCTCAGGATAGTCACACATTTCCAAAACCAGATATACGTCTTTCTTATCAATTTTGAGAAGGCGAGATAAAATCTCACGGTCAAATTTATTGGATAGGATTTGCTTAACCTTGTCTTCCTTTTGTATTTTTTTCAAACGCCGTATGTCTTTGGCACGGGTTGAAAAAATGTTATAAATCAAATCAACTGGATTCATTATTTTCTTAAGAGCGTCGTTTACGCGAGATAAAACCGTAGGCTTGGGGCTGCCGAACATAGCTGCAATTTTAGGGCTGAGATCAATAGGTTTTTGTATGGGGATTAAGTTGACATCAACCTTCAAATCTCCGGTTAATTGGTTTGAACCTACAATAACTTCATCAAGCACAACCGGTGCATCTAACATATAAATAGTTTGATGTTTTCCGAGTTTGTCAGTAGTAATTCTAATATTGATGGTTTTATATCCCATAAATGCAATAATAATAGAGTCGTTGACCTTTGCCGGCATGCTAAACATACCGTTTTGGTCGGAAGTGGTGCCGTCTAATGAAGTCAGATTGACAATGTTAGCGCCTACAATCACTTGTTTGGTTCCGGCGTGTATTAAAGTTCCGGTAAACAAGTTGTCTTGTGCAACAACTGTCAAGCTTGACAATATAAAAATGAATGTTAAAAATTTTTTATACATATATATAACAATGTGTTCAGTTGCAAATTTAGTAATAATTGGTTATTTGGTTAATCGGTTATTTGGTTATTTGATTTGATGTGCTTCAATCCTCAATTCCTCACCTCGGTACGATTTTTTCCTACGTCAAAAATCACTCGGTAACCGGATTTCCTCAAATCCTCAATAACTAATCGGTAAAAATAAAAAAAACCTTTTGTGCAGCATGGTAATTATGAAACTTTTAACGAATTAGTTGCCTTAAAAATAGAGTTTTTGTGTTTAATGTGTCTCAAAGATGATTTTTGAGAATATTCTTTAACCTGAAAATTCATTTTTGTAGTATAAAAATGCGATTTTTTAGATAAGAAAGTCGTGTAAAAAAGCTTTTATTTTACAGAAAAATTGTATCTTGCATTCTTAAATAAAAAATGATTATATATGAATAGTGAAGAGAGAATAATTCCTATTAATATCGAAGATGAGATGAAATCATCGTACATAGATTATTCTATGTCGGTGATTGTATCAAGGGCATTGCCTGATGTGCGCGACGGTTTGAAACCTGTTCACCGTCGTGTGTTATTTGGTATGCACGGATTAGGATTAGCTTCAAACAAGGCTTATAAAAAATCGGCAAGGGTTGTCGGTGAGGTTTTAGGTAAATACCACCCGCACGGTGACAGTTCGGTTTACGACGCTATGGTACGTATGGCTCAAGAGTGGAGCATGCGCTATCAAATGGTTGACGGACAAGGTAACTTCGGGTCCATCGACGGTGATAGTCCGGCAGCTATGCGTTATACGGAGGTGCGGATGCAAAAGATTTCGGAGGCCATGCTATCTGATATCGATAAAGAAACGGTTGATTTTGTCAATAATTTTGATGATACACTACAAGAGCCGACTGTTTTACCATCCAAAATTCCGAGTTTGCTCATCAACGGTGCTTCAGGTATTGCGGTAGGTATGGCAACCAATATGCCACCACACAATTTGACGGAGGTTATCAATGGAACAGTCGCTTATATCGATAATCCGGAAATCAGTGTTGAAGGGTTGATGGAGTATATCAAAGCTCCTGATTTTCCTACAGGCGGTGTCATTTACGGTTATCAAGGTGTAAAAGATGCTTTTATGACCGGACGCGGACGTATTGTTCTGCGTGGTAAAACGCATTTTGAAGAAATCAAAGGACGTGAAGCCATTATAGTTACCGAAGTGCCATATCAAGTCAATAAGGCGGATATGATCAAAAAAACCGCAGACTTGGTCAACGATAAGAAACTGGAAGGTATTGCCGACATAAAAGATGAATCTGACCGTAAAGGTATGCGCATTGTATATTATTTGAAGCGCGATGCCATTCCCAATGTGGTTTTGAACAAACTCTTTAAATATACGGCACTGCAATCTACATTTAATGTAAACAATATTGCTTTGGTCAACGGCAGACCCGAAATGTTGAATCTCAAAGATTTGATTCGTGAGTTTGTCAACCACCGTCACGAAGTGGTAACACGAAGAACGCAATACGAATTACGTAAAGCTGAAGAGCGTGCACACATCTTGGAAGGTTTGATTATTGCTTCAGATAATATTGACGAAGTGATTGCCATTATCAGAGCTTCCAAAAATGCTGAAGAAGCCCGAGAACGTTTGAGAGAACGTTTCAAACTGTCTGAAATTCAAGCTCGTGCTATTGTAGAGATGCGCTTGCGTCAGTTAACCGGATTGGAACAAGACAAGTTGCGTAGCGAATATGAAGAATTGATGAAAACCATCGCCGACTTAAAAGATATTTTGGCTAAAAAAGAACGCCGTATGCAAATCATCAAAGACGAATTGCTCGAAATGCAAGAAAAATTTGGTGATGAACGTCGTACGGAAATTAATTTTGCCGGTGGTGATGTCAGTATCGAAGATTTGATCCCCGACCATAAGGTTGTAATTACCATTTCGCATGCCGGTTATATCAAGCGTACGTTGTTGTCCGAATACAAAGCGCAAAAACGTGGCGGTACCGGACAAAAAGGTGTGAAAACCCGTAGTGAAGATTTCTTAGAACACATATTTGTGGCGTCAAATCACGAGTATTTACTGTTCTTTACACAAAAAGGAAAAGTCTTTTGGATGCGTGTCTTTGAGGTGCCGGAAGGTAGCAAAGTTTCAAAAGGACGAGCTATTCAAAACTTGATAAACATCGATTCTGATGACAAAGTCAAAGCGTTTTTGAATACTAAAGACCTTAAAGACCAAGATTATATCAATTCGCATTATGTATTGATGGTGACCAAAAACGGTGTGGTCAAAAAAACTTTATTGGAGCAATATTCAAGACCGCGCCAAAACGGTATTGCAGCCATTACCATACGTGAAGGTGACGAACTGCTCGATGCCAAACTCACTGACGGAAACAGCCAAATTATGTTGGCGGCACGTAGCGGCAAAGCCATTCGTTTTGAAGAAAGTAAGATTAGAGGAATGGGACGTACAGCTTCAGGAGTACGTGGTATTACACTAGCAGACGACAAAGATGAAGTAGTTGGCACGGTTTCTGTAAGTGATATGTCAAAAGATATATTGGTGGTGTCAGAAAAAGGTTACGGCAAACGATCCAAATTGGAAGATTACCGTATAACCAATCGAGGTGGAAAAGGTGTGAAAACCATCAATATTACTGACAAAACAGGTGCTTTGGTTGCCTTAAAAGATGTAACAGATGATGACGATTTGATGATTATTACCAAAAAAGGTTTGACTATTCGCATTCCTGTAGCTGATCTGAGGGTGATGGGACGTGCCACGCAAGGTGTAAAACTCATCAATATTAAAGAAAATGATGCTATTGCAGCGGTTGCAAAGGTGATGCATAATGAAGATGAAATAGTAGATGAAGAGGCTCTCGAAGCAGAAAATGATCAGGAACAAAATCAAGAAAATAACAACGAAACAAAATAATAATTACAAACTTAAATTTTAAAACCAATGAAAAGATTAACTTTTATTTTATTGACATTTATAGGTTTTAGTGTTTTTGCACAAAAATCAGAAGTCAAATCAGCTGAAAAAGCTTATAAAAAAGGTGATATTGATACAGCTCAAACGATGATTAAAAAAGCTTGCAAACTTAAAGATCAGGCTGATGACAAAACTAAAGCTCGTATCATGTTTGTTAAAGCTCAAATTTTAGCAAAACAAGGTGCTAGTGATTTAGATAATTATAGAAAGGCTTTAAAGGCAATTAGAAAATTGAAAGCATTTGAAAGAGAAATTGGAAAGAAAAGATATACCAAAGATGCAAACAATTTGAAAGCTCAAATTTCAAATGAAGTTCTTAATGTTGTTAATGATGATTTGTCTAAAAAGAACTATAAAGAGTTAGAAAAATCCGCAATGATAGCTTATAATCTTAAAAAAGATGATGAGTATAAATATTTTGCTGCGGTTGCTGCTTTGGTTAATGAAAATTATGAAAATGCCAAAAAACTTTTGAAAGAATTGTATGACAGTGGTTATACCGGCGTAACTGAATATGTATCAATGATTGATAAATCAACCGGAAAACGCGTAAATGTTGGTAGTGAAAAACAAGCAAAACTTTTGGAAATGGCAGGCACACATACGGACATGAAGAAAGAAAAAACAAAAAGCCGTCGTCCGGATATCATCGCAAAACTTTTGTATGTTTATGGTAAATTAGGTAAAGATGAAGATGCAATCAACTTTATTAATAATGCCAAGAAAGAAGATCCGAATAATTTAGATCTAATAATTGGTGAAGGTAATTATTACTTGAAAAAAGGTGATAATGAAAAATTTGCAGCTACAATGCAAAAAGCTGTTGAGTTGGATCCTAAGAATAAGATACTTAATTACAATTTGGCTATTGGATATAAGGAACTTAAAAAGTACGACGAAGCTAAAAAGTATTTTGAAAAAGCAATTGAGTTGGACCCTAAATTTACAGATGCTTATTTAGGACTAGTTGAGATTACCTTAGTTCCTGCAAAAGCTATTGGAGAAGAGTTGAATAAAGAAGAAGTTTTGGCAAATGAAAAATTGTATAATAAATACAATAATCAACTTATGGATATCTATCGTAAAGTTTTGCCTTACTTTGAAAAGATTTTAGAGATAAATCCTGATGATCAAACGACCATGAAAAAGTTAAAAACTATCTACCGCGAGTTGGATATGATGGATAAATATAAAGAAATTAAAGCCAAGTTAGACGCTATGGGTGGTAAGTAATTTCAAGTTTTTGAATAAATTAATACAGCCGGGAATTAATTTCCCGGCTGTATTTTTTTATCGATATTTTGGACAGGTTGTAATAACAGCTTGATTTTTTCTTTTCATTTCCTATTTAGGTAGCTTTTATAAAATTTATATAACTTGTTCCGGTATAAAGTATTTTTCGTTTTCGTGATTTTTATTTAAAATTTAAGAAAACTGCACTTTGCACACTCCTTGGGATAACATCTAAGTATCTACCATTTTCTTTGTATAGCCATAATTTGAAACAAATAATTTTTTTTGAGATTTACAGACTATTGCAATGGTCTTATGCTTTTTTATTTATGTTACAAGTACAAAAAAACCGTTCCGACAACGTCGGAACGGTTTTGTTAATTATGTTTAAGATTCTATAGTAAAATTATTTTACTAAGTTGATTTCAACACGTCTGTTTTTAGCTCTACCTGAACGGGTTCTGTTAGAAGCAATAGGTTTAGTTTCACCGTAACCTTTAGCATTCAATTTAGCTTTAACGCCATGCTCTTTCAAATAGCTAACAACAGCATCAGCTCTTTTTTGAGATAATGTCATATTTGATTTAGCGCTACCAACACTGTCAGTATGACCTTCAACGTCAAATTCTGCAGTAGGGTATTGAACTAAGATAGCAACAACTTTTTCAAGAGTAGCAATAGTTTCAGGTTTGAAGGTAGCTTTACCTGTATCAAAATAGATAACTTTAGCATATTCGTTCAATTGCTTTTGAACTTCTTTGGTAACTTCAGGACAACCTTGGTTAGCTATAGTACCCGCAACTTCAGGACAAGCGTCATCTTTGTCTAATACACCGTCTTTATCTGTGTCAGCCCAAGGACAACCTTGGTTAGCAACAGGGCCGGCAACTTTAGGACATTTGTCTTTAGAATCTGTAACACCGTCACCGTCAGCATCAGGACAACCGTTTAATGCAGGAACACCGGCTACATCAGGACAAGCATCTTTAGAGTCGATGATACCGTCACCGTCAGAATCAGGACAGCCATTGAATTTAGTTAAACCTGGTACGTCAGGACAGTTATCTTTTGAGTCGATGATACCGTCGCCGTCAGAATCAGGACAGCCGTTATATTTAGCCAAACCTTTAACTTTCGGGCAATCATCATCTTTGTCATAAATACCGTCACCGTCAGTGTCAACACCACCAAATCTTACAGCAACACCAATTCCGTGTTGGAAATAAGGAGCAATGTTAGCGTCAAATACATGGTGATATGCACTTTCCATAAATAAGCCGATATTATCATTTACCCAATATTCTAAACCTAAACCACCGTTTAAGTCTCCTGCGTTTTCTTTTTCAACCCAGTTGTATCCACCACCGGCAAAAATATAAGGTTGTAATTTTTTCTCTACTTTACAAATATTGTATTTAACATCTAAGTCGGTGTTAACATAAGTTAAATGAGTGTCGGTATCACCTAACTTTGTGATTTTGTTCATTTTTACAGAACCTACTAAGCTAAATTTGTCACCTAAATATCTACCTACTCTAAAATCAGAAAGAGCAAAACCGGAATTGTAGTGATCGAAGTTAAAGTAATCTTTAAATAACTTATCACTGGCATAACTAAAATTAGTTTGTTCTCCGGTAGGGTAGAAATCTACCGCATTATGACCTACTTTTACTAACCACGGATGGTTTTTGTCTTGAGCATTGGCAGCAACGGTTACTAACACGATTACTGCTAATAATAATTGGTTTAATCTTTTCATATCCTTTATTGTTTAATATAATTTTGAGCAAAAATAATAAAAAAATCTAAAAAAAACTATTTTTTAAATCACATTTAATTTTTTTCCGATTTTTTCAAAAGCAGATAAGGCTTTGTCAAGGTGTTCCGTTGTATGTGCAGCGGACAATTGAACCCTGATTCGAGCTTTTCCTTTCGGAACAACAGGGTAGAAAAATCCGATAACATAAATACCTTCGTCCAATAATTGTGCTGCCATATCTTGTGATAATTTGGCGTCATACAACATCACCGGAATAATCGGCGATTCACTGTGACCAATGTCAAATCCTAATTTACTCATACCTGCTTTAAAATATTCGGTATTGTGTTGCAATCTTTCCAATAATTCGTTGCTGCCGGATATCATATCCAAAACTTTAAGCGCACCACCGACTATTTCAGGGGCTAACGAATTTGAGAATAGATAAGGACGTGAGCGTTGACGCAACATTTCGATGATTTCCTTACGTCCGGTTGTGTAACCTCCCATTGCGCCGCCTAATGCTTTTCCTAATGTGCCGGTAATGATATCGATTTTACCCATCACATTTTTAAGCTCTACGGTGCCACGTCCGGTTTTGCCTAAAACTCCTACGGCGTGACTTTCGTCAACCATAG
>JALVLX010000160.1 GCA_027032855.1 Flavobacteriales bacterium
TAATTTCTTCTTTAGTCATACCATTTGATAACCATAATAAAATATCATAAACAGAAATTCTTGTACCCTTAATAACCGGTTTTCCAAACCTTTTTTCTGTATTTATTTCTATGTATTTTTCAAACTGTTTCATAATGACTTTTTTACAAAGTTAGAAAACTATTTATAATAAACCAAAAACTGCTAGGTTTCCAAAACCTGGTAGGTCTTTTCAAATAAAGTATTTTTCAACTAAACCATCTCATTTCTTCAAATTCAACGCAACATTACAGTATGAAGCAATAAACCTTCATTAAAGAATATAACATGCTATAAAAAACAACTTTCAACATTCAACCTCCGGTCATTGAGCCTGCCGAAATGCAACTTTCAACTCAACAAATTTTATTATCTCAAATTTAAAAGCAATATTATAGTATGAAGCAAATACCTTCATCAAAGAACAAAGTTTTCTATAAAAAGCAACTTTCAACTTTTAACATTCAACTTTCAACTCATATACCATCCTAACATGCGGCAACCCGTCTTCCAAATACTCTTCACCGGTGGCTTTAAAACCCAAATCGCTATAAAATTTCAGTAAATAAGTCTGCGCACTGATTTCAATGGTATTTTCTTGTAAGGTAGCGGTTACAAAATCTATGGCTTTCTGCATCAATTTATTACCCAGCTTTTGCCTTCTGTAATCCGGGTGCACCACTACCCTGCCGATACTAGCTTTGTCAAAATAATCACCGGGTTTAAAGATACGCGCATAAGCGATAATTTGCCGGTCTTTTTCTAAGAAAAGATGAAAAGCTTTATCATCATTACCATCGGCATCTTGATACACGCAATTTTGCTCCACCACAAAGACTTCATTTCGCAATTGTAGTATTTGATACAACTCACGGGTTGAAAGTTCCTCAAATCGCTTTATATACCATTTTTCGTTCATGATAATTTTTTGTGTAAACTTACGAAAAACAAATTAGAAGTTAGAACTTAGAAGCTAGGTCGCTGAGTGCCACGACAATCGTCGGGTTATACCAAAGCGCCGGTCATTGAAGCACAGTCAAAGGCCGCTGAGTGCCACGACGAAGGAGTGGTGTACCGAAGCGCCGGTCATTGAAATCGCAATTCCAACCCGGTCACTTCGATACAATTTTGTTCCTTCGTCACAAAATCACTCAGTGACCTACTGAGTAGTAATAAAAAATAAAAAGCCTAAAGCTAGCGGTCATCACCCACCGCCATACGAAGGTTTTCCGTAAATTTCAAGTTTCTCGGACGTTCAAAACAATATCCCGTTTAATCTTTTTTGATGACGTGATTACTTTTCCGGCTAATGCAAAAAAGAAAAGATAAAAACTTTTATTATTTTTGTAATATGAATGTTGTTGAAAAAAATATTGATAGATTAATAAAACTTTGTAAAAAATATAAAGTTGCAAAACTTTATGTTTTTGGTTCGGTTATAGATGAAAGATTTAATGAAGAAAGTGATATAGATTTTATAGTAAGCTTTGAAAATATTAATTTAGAGGATTACGCAGATAATTATTTTGATTTAAAATTCTCATTGGAAGATTTGTTTAATAGAAATATCGATTTATTGGAAGAAAAAGCTATAAAAAATCCGTTTTTTAAAGAATCAATCGACCAAACCAAAAAATTGATTTATGGATAAAGAAATAAAAGTTTGGTTATATGATATTGAATCTGCAATTAATGAAATTGATAGTTTTTTTGAGGAAGGACAAAAATATTTGCGAACTATCAAAAAGACATCAAAACAAAACGTGCTGTAGAACGAAATCTTGAAATAATAGGTGAAGCTATGAAACGGATTATTGAAAAAGATGCTTCTTTTGAGCTGACGAACGCAAGAAAAATTGTTGATACCAGAAATAGAATAATACACGGATATGACAGTGTTTCAGATGAAATAATATGGGGTATTATCATCAGACATCTACCAAAACTTAAAGAAGAAATAAGTATTCTTATGAACAGCTAAATTTTCTTAAATATTTGTATAAACAAAAAACTCTTGCGAGTTCAGATTGTTTACGGAGAGAAACGTAAGAAATTAGTAAAAGTTTCGTAAGGCTAGTCCCGACGTTCGTCGGGATTGTTACTTTTTTAGGCGATGCAAAAAAGTAAAGATAAAAAAATCCGGCAACCAAAAAAGGCACCGGATTTTAATTAATCGCTCAAAAGCGGATTATTTTGTTTTGACACTATCTACTTTAGTCGTATCACGTTTGGTATTTTGACGTTTTTTGAAGAACAATCTTTCTTTAAAGTTTTTGATTTTTTCAGTCAAATTTTCAAATTGTCCTTTACTTTCTTTATCGTCGGTAATACTTTGTTTCAAGGCTTTGATTGCCTCAGCCAATTCTTTGTATTCTTTATCTTTTTTACCGTAACCCATAGCATCGGCTAATTGCAATTGGTAGTCGGCATTGTCGAGATAGAGTTGTGCGACGGCTTTTTTGTCTTTCTCTTTGGCTATATAGTTCAAGACATTGTTCATTTCACGCAAAATAGCAATCGCTTGCTTGGTACTTTCGGTTTCTTTGTAGGCAAAATCATTTTGCATGGTTTTGGCAATATTGCCTTGCAATTCTTTATAGCTTATTTTAACGTGTTCCGGTTTTACAGGAGCTTCTTTATTAACTTCGACTTTTGTATTGTTATCAGTTGGTTTATCTTGTGCACAACTTGTAAATATGATTGTTAAAGTTGATAATGCTAAAATTGTTTTTTTCATTTTCATTTGTTTTTTATGTTTTCACAAAACATAATTGCAAATCACTTGCCACTACTGTAAACAAAGATATTTTGTCATTGTGTTTATACAATAATGTCAGAAAAAATGAAAAAATTTCAGGATTGTTATTGAAGTATTTTTGACATTTCGACAGAGGGAGGTGGTACGACGACTGACGAGAAATCTAATTCTCAATTCTCAATTTTCAATTAAATAGATTCCTCATCATACCCTGTGATCATTCTGTCGTAATGATAAAGATTGTTTACTCAATTCTTCCGTACTTTCCACTGAAAAAACTCCTCCCTCCTCAAATCAAAAGCAGAATAACATTATGAATCAATAAACAATCATAAAACCCAAAGTATTCTACGTAGCACAACAAATCCTCATTTCCTCAATATAGAAGCCCTAATTCATGTCAAAAATTTATAAATTTACAAAAAAAGAGGCCGTCTCGATTGCTTTTGAGACAGCCTCTTGATATATGCGTATAATTACAATCTATTTTTTATAAACTACAAAATGAAAAGCTCTATCTACTAAACTTCCGGAAAGATTAAACATTAACACATTAAATTCATTTCCCGAAGCACTTAAATATTGTACATTTGATAAAATTGGCGTTCCGTTAAAATCGGCGGTAA
>JALVLX010000161.1 GCA_027032855.1 Flavobacteriales bacterium
ATATCATCACCCGGCTTGTATCCTGCCGCTTCTACAGCTGAAAGAATGGTTTCGATAGCATCTTCCGTACCATTAAATGTGGGAGCAAAACCGCCTTCATCGCCAACGGCAGTTGATAAGCCCCTCTTCTTTAAAATAGATTTTAAGTTATGAAAAACTTCTGTTGCCATTTTCATGGCATTGGCAAAACTGTCAGCTCCGTGAGGAATAATCATAAACTCTTGAAAAGCGATAGGTGCATCAGAATGCGAACCACCGTTTACAATATTCATCATAGGTACGGGCAAAGTTTTGGCACCTACACCGCCAATGTATTTATACAAAGCCAAATCACTTTCAATAGCCGCTGCTTTAGCAACCGCCAAAGAAACACCAAGAATAGCGTTGGCACCTAATTTTGATTTGTTATCGGTACCGTCCAATTCAATCAACGTTCGGTCAATTGCCAATTGTTCTTGCACATCATACCCGATAATTTCACCGGCTATAATCGAATTAACATTTTCAACGGCTTTAAAAACGGATTTTCCCATATATCCGGCTTCGTTGTCACGAAGTTCAACAGCTTCCAACTCACCGGTTGAAGCACCTGACGGCACAGCAGCGCGTCCCATTACACCGTATTCGGTCATCACATCGACTTCTACCGTAGGATTGCCACGGGAATCGAAAATTTGTCTGGCAGTAATATCTATAATTGCACTCATATCTAAAATTTTGGTAAAATTACAAAATAAAAAAACGCTTGCCAAAGACAAGCGTTTTTTTATTGTAAAAATATCATAAAGAATCTTATTCTTCTGTTTTTTCTTCAGTAGCTGTATTGGTTTCAACTGCAGCTTCTGTAGTTTTGGTAGCTTTTTTTCTTCTACGACGGGTTTTCTTTTTAGCCGGTTTGTCAGCATTATAAACGGTGTTATAATCAACAAACTCGATCATTGCCATTTCAGCATTATCACCCAAACGGTTTCCCATTTTGATAATTCGCAAATAACCTCCCGGACGATCGGCTACTTTGGTAGAAATTTCTCTAAACAATTCCGTTACCGCATATTTGTCACGTAATCTACTGAAAACCACACGACGGTTGTGCATCGTATCGTTTTTTGATTTGGTGATAAGCGGTTCCAAGAACATACGTAAAGCTTTAGCTTTGGCCAACGTCGTATTGATTCTTTTATGTTTAATCAACGAACTTCCCATGTTAGCTAACATGGCTTTTCTATGCGCTGATTTTCTACCTAAATGGTTAAATTTTTTTCTGTGTCTCATATCCTAATATCTTTAATCGTCTAATTTATAATTTGTCAAATCCATTCCGAATGTCAAACCTTTCTTGTCAACTAATTTTTCCAATTCGGTCATAGATTTTTTACCAAAGTTTCTAAACTTCATCAAGTCGGATTTGTTGTATTGAACCAACTCGCCCAAAGTATCAACATCAGCAGCTTTCAAGCAATTCAAAGCTCTTACGGACAAGTCCAAATCAACCAATTTGGTTTTTAAGAGTTGTCTCATGTGTAAGGATTCTTCATCATAAGTTTCAGCACTTGCTGATACTTCATCGTCAATTGAAATACGCTCATCTGAGAACAACATGAAATGCTGAATCAAAATTTTAGCAGCTTCCGTTAAGGCTTCTTTAGGGTGAATTGAACCGTCCGTATCAATCTTAATGATTAATTTGTCGTAGTCGGTTTTTTGTTCAACCCTGAAATCTTCTATTGAATATTTTACGTGTTTGATCGGCGTAAAAATAGAATCAATAAAAATGGTACCGAACGGTACATCGTGTCTTTTATTTTCTTCTGCCGATACATAACCACGTCCTTTTTCAATGGTAAATTCAAAATTAACAGCTGTTTTAGGATCCAAATTCATAATCACCAAATCGGGATTTAAAATTTGGAAGCCTGAAATAAATTCTTGCAAATCACCGGCTGTCAATTTATCTTTACCGCTAAAGGATACTTTAACGGTTTCCGTATCAATACCTTCTACTTGATTTTTAAAACGTACTTGTTTTAAATTCAAAACAATTTTGGTAACATCCTCAACGATACCGTCAATAGAAGTAAATTCATGCTCAACGCCATCGATACGCAAAGATGTGATTGCGTAACCTTCAAGTGATGACAATAAAACACGTCTTAACGCATTACCAATTGTCAACCCGTAACCGGGCTCTAAGGGTTTGAATTCAAATGTTCCGGTATAGTTGTCGGATTTGACTTGTATAACTTTATCCGGTTTTTGAAAATTTAATATTGCCATATAATTATTGATGTTATTATTTAGAGTATAACTCGACAATCAAGTGTTCTTGAATGTTTTCAGGAATCTGAACGCGTTCAGGGCGGTTAACAAACTCACCTTCCATTTTTTCAGAATTCCATTTTAACCATTCATAACTTGATTTATTTTGATCTAACGAATCAGTAATAACTTGTAATGATTTCGATTTTTCTCTAACACCCACAACATCACCTGGTTTTAACGAATAAGAAGGGATATTTACCACCTCTCCGTTAACAGTGATATGACGGTGTGATACCAATTGGCGGGCAG
Source organism: Flavobacteriales bacterium (assembly GCA_027032855.1). Classification (GTDB taxonomy): domain Bacteria; phylum Bacteroidota; class Bacteroidia; order Flavobacteriales; family Flavobacteriaceae; genus WGBX01. The sequence goes on from JALVLX010000161.1 coordinate 2,569, forward strand.
CACGTCTGGTAGGTGCCAAGCCAAAACGGTAAACGACATTGTCAAGTCTTGATTCAACTAATTGCAAAAGCACCTCACCGGTATTACCACCTTGACGTGATGCTTTTTCAAAAAGATTTCTAAATTGTTTTTCTAGAATACCGTAAGTATATTTTGCTTTTTGCTTTTCAGTTAACTGAATGGCATATTGCGATTTTTTACCTCTTCTTCTGTTGTTACCGTGTTGTCCCGGTGGGTATTTCTTTCTTTCGAAATGCTTATCTTCTCCGTATATTGCCTCGCCAAATTTTCTGGCAATTTTGGTCTTAGGTCCTGTATATCTCGCCATAATTCAATAATTTATTATACTCTTCTTCTTTTAGGTGGACGACATCCATTGTGCGGAATGGGTGTAACGTCAATAATTTCTACTACTTCTATACCACTGTTGTGGATAGTTCTAATGGCAGATTCTCTACCGTTTCCGGGTCCTTTAACATAGACTTTTACACGTCTTAAGCCTGCTTCATAAGCAACTTTTGCCGCATCTTCGGCTGCTACTTGCGCTGCATAAGGTGTATTTTTCTTAGATCCTCTAAAACCATTTTTACCGGCAGACGACCACGATATAACTTCTCCGTTCTTATTGGTAAGAGAAATAATAACGTTGTTAAATGTTGCTTGAATAAAAGCTTTACCATTAGGTTCTACTTTAACCTTTCTTTTTTTAGCTTTTGATGATTTACTATTCTTAGCCATAATATCTACTTACTTTTATTTAGTTGCTTTTTTCTTATTAGCAACAGTTTTTCTTTTACCTTTTCTTGTACGAGAATTATT
>JALVLX010000162.1 GCA_027032855.1 Flavobacteriales bacterium
TATAAAAACTGGCGATTATGGCAATTAATAATGCTTCCAATTCAAAATGATGACCGGCTAATTCAGCTTGATAACCAATCCAATGATTGAGTAAATAAATACTGTAACCTATTAAAATAATGAAAATAGCTTTACCGTTAAAGTGTAGGTTTGTACGAAGTAATAGCAGTAGTATTTTGCCGTAAACATAACCGATAACAATAGACAAAATAATTTCAAGTAAAAGCACCATCAAAAAACTCAAATTGAGGGCTTCGCCATTGATGATGGTTTTAACGATAGCAAACGTAATGGCAAATAAGATGATGACTAAAACATCAATAACAACGGTTACCCCCATAGCAGTTTTGACAAAAGGTCCGCGTGCGCGCATTTCGTTGATAATGGCAATAGCCGACGAAGGCGATCGTGCCACAAAAATAGTTCCGAAAAGCATGGCGATGGCAATACGGACATTAGTATCAAGCCCCGACATAAAAGGAATATAGTCGGACATAAAAAACACAAAAATACTACTGGCTAAAAAAGTAACGCCGAGCTGTGCAATAGTCATCCATTTGATACTGTTCAGACGGCTACGCAACTCTTCCAAATGCAGTTCGGCGCCGGCAGAAAAGGCAATGATAGCTAAAGCTATTTCGTTTAAAAAATTAAGCTTGGGTAAAGCATAGTCGGGAATATACCCTAAAAAAGAACTACCTGCTAAAATTCCGGTCAAAATCAAGCCGGTTATCAGTGGAAAATGAATTTTCTTTTGTAAAAATTTGGCTATTTGATAAGCCGCAATTGAAACGACAAAAAATCCCGTTAAATATTTAAAAATCGTAATGTCCATATATCATGCTTTCGTGATTGACAAAAATACATAACTTAGTTGAAAGTTGAAAGTAAAATGTTGAAAGTTCCGGTTCATAGCGTATTTTGTTCTTTGATGAATTGATGATTGTTAAATACTTCTAATTTCTGACTTCTAATTTCTAATTTGATAAATTGATAAGTAGGTCATTGAGTGATTTTGTGAGGTAACGAGCAAAATTGTACCGAAATGCCGGGTATGGAATTGATAAATTGAGGAATTGAGATTTTTTTGCATTTTTATTCAACCGCAATTTCCCCTAACAAACTTTCCACTCAGGTTACTGAGTTTGCCGAAGTGCAACCTTCAACTTTCAACTCGCGAATAATATCTGAAGCAATCATAGAATAATCACGGTATTTTTTAACATATTGTTTCGCTGTTTGTCCGTGCAGGTAAACGCCGAGTAATGCAGCTTCAAGAGGTTGATAGCCTTGCGCCAGCAAACCTGTTATAATTCCCGACAAAACATCACCGCTACCGGCAGTAGCCAAAGCGGGATTGGCAACCGGATTGATATAGAAAAACTCGCCGTCACTAATGATAGTATAAGCGCCTTTGAGTATGGTAATCACTTGATATTGTGCAGAAAAATCCATGAGTTTTTGCCATTTTTCGCTGTCGTTTTGCCACTCGCCGGCAAGGCGTTTAAATTCACCTTCGTGTGGGGTTAAAATACTTTTTTTAGGAATATGTTTTAGCCATTTGGGATTTAAAGCCAAAATATTTAAAGCATCGGCGTCGAGTAGGAGGGGAGGCGTATTGTTTTTTAAGAATTTTTTTAGTGCTTTTTGGGTTTCAGGTTTGATACCCATGCCCATGCCTATACCAATGGCGGTAATTTTATCCGGTATTTCAATTTTACTGATGTATTTTTTTCTGATGTCAGTCAAAGTCATCACTTCCGGCACATAAGTTTGACTGATTGAGTATCCGCAACGAGGTATAAAATTGGTAACCAATCCGGCACCAATACGCAAAGCTGCTTTTGAAGCCAAAACCGGTGCGCCTATCATACCGTAACTACCGCCTACAATTAATGCATGCCCGAAGGAATTTTTGTAGCCGGTTTTCGGTCGTTTTTTTAGCATGTTTTCTACCGCGGGTGTCAGCATAAAATATTTGGTTGGCATTTCATTAATTATGCCGGTATCCAATCCGATATCGACTACTTCAAAATCTTTGACAAAACCGGCATTTTCAGGAAAAAAGAAACTGATTTTAGGAAATTGAAAGCTGTAAACCATGTCTGCTTTGATAACCGGTTCATTAGGTTCGTTGGAACGGTCGGCATATAAGCCGGAAGGAATGTCAATGCTTAAAATTTTGGCACCTGAATTGTTGATAAAATCGATTGCCTGCTTGGCAATACCTGTAGCAGGGCGCGATAAGCCCGTCCCGAATATAGCGTCTATCACAATATCATTTTCATTGATTTCAGGTTTGGTTTCTTCTGAAAATTCAATAATTTCTACAGATGTTTTTTGAAGTTTGGAAAAGTTACTCTCAAAATCTGCCGATGATTTTTTTGAGAAAGGCACAATCACACAACTTACTTGATAGTCCGGTTGGAGTAAGCGTGCTAAAACCAAACCGTCACCGCCGTTATTCCCAATACCGCAAAAAATATAGAGGTGTTTATCTTTGGATAATTCTTTGACAATATGCGGTTTTAAATTGTTTACCGCCCGTTCCATCAAGGCTTCGGAGGTGATTTTTTGTCTGATAATAGTTTGATTGTCAATTTCTTTTATTTGTTTGCCGGTAAATAATTTTTGAAACATCGCTAAAAATTTGAAATCTTGTTTATTTTTGCTAAAAATACAAATTAATGAAGCAAAATCCAAGAATTGTTTTTATGGGTACGCCCGAATTTGCCGTGGCGACTCTGCAAAAGTTGATAGAAAATAATTACAATGTTGTAGGGGTAGTGACTGCCCCCGACAAACCTGCCGGTCGTGGCAAAAAATTGCGTGAAAGCGCCGTAAAGCAGTTTGCCAAGCAACACGATTTGCCTGTGTTGCAACCGGTCAAGTTAAAATCTGAAGAATTTAACAAACAGTTGCGAGCACTCAAACCCGATTTGCAGATTGTAGTAGCATTTAGAATGTTACCTGAAATTGTATGGCGTCTGCCCAAACTCGGAACTTTTAATTTGCATGCATCATTATTACCCGATTATCGTGGCGCTGCACCTATCAATTGGGCGGTTATCAACGGCGAAACCCAAACCGGTGTTACCACTTTCTTTATCGATGAAAAAATTGACACCGGAGAAATCATTTTACAAGAAAAAGTCGCTATTGAACCTGACGATAATGCTTCTTCATTACATGATAAACTCATGGAAACCGGTAGTGATTTGGTTTTAAAAACCGTTGATTTGATTGCCGAAGGGAATGTAAAAACTGTAGCACAACCAAAAATTGATTTGCCTAAAAAAGCACCGAAACTCAATGCTGACAATACGCGGATTGATTGGTGCAATACAGCCGAAAACATCCACAATTTGATCCGCGGTTTATCCT
>JALVLX010000163.1 GCA_027032855.1 Flavobacteriales bacterium
CCGGAAAAATACAAGTAACCGCAGATGAAAATCTTTTGGAATATATTGAAACCTATACCAAAGGTAGCCGGTTGGTTATCCGTGTAAATCAGGAATTTTCAATTTCACATTATACAAAATTAGATGTCGTGGTGCCTGCAGACTATTTGTCACAAATTAGCTTAACAGGTTCCGGTGAAGTTTTCAATACCAAAGCTTTTGACTGGAAAAATATCAAATTATATTTGACCGGTTCCGGAAAAATAGATGTCAAAACCGGTATTGACCATGTTTATGCCAACTTGGTTGGTTCCGGGGATATATTGCTAAACGGAGAAGCTGAAACAGCCGAATACTCACTGACCGGTTCCGGATTGATAAGTGCCAAAGAACTAAAAGCACAAGAGGTTAAAGCCAGACTGACCGGTTCCGGAGACATACATTTACGAGCAGTTGAAAAACTAAATGCCCGGGTTATGGGTAGTGGTGATATATACTACTACGGAGAGCCTGATATTTTAAAAACCAACAATCTTGGAAGTGGTGATATAATTTTTAAGAGACTGTAATTCAAACCTAAAATTAAAACAAAATGAAGACCTATAAAATATTACTATCAGCCCTAAGCTATTTGTTGTTCAGCAATCTGTTTGCACAACAAAACTTAAACGATAAGTTGTTGAAAATCAACAATAAGATAGACAGTATCGTACAAACGAAAAGCCGTCAATTTGAAGCCGATTTAAAACATATAGACGAACAATTAAAAAACAAAAAAATCAGTCGTAAAGAAGCTGAGGCTAATAAAAAAAGGTTAGCCAAACAATATGCCGAAGATTTGGATTTTGCCATATACAAACTTACCGGTGACTTGAAACGGGTGAGCAATAAGTATTACATCATAGACAGCATTTTTAACAAGCGCACAACTTATCGTATCAGAAAAGTCAAACTATATAACAAAAAACATGCTCACAAAAAAGTCCCCAAAAAAAGAAATTCGCATAGTTATTTGTTTTTATCAACCGGGTTAAACAATGTCATAGACAAAGATAAAGTTGAAAGCCTTGAATTCAGTCTGTACGGCTATATTCAATCCCGTTTTTTTGAAATAGGTATTGACCGGAAAACTAATTTGCTACATCATAAAGCTTTTTTGACATATGGTTTTTCATTCACTTGGAACACCTTAAAACCGGTGGGTAATAAATACCACGTCGTAGTAAATGATACGGTACAGATTGCAGAATTTCCACACCAATTGGAACGAAGCAAACTGCGACACATTTGGCTCAGGCTCCCGGTGAGTTTGGAATTTAATCTTCCGAGTGCATACAAAAGACATCTTCAAGTATCTGCAGGCGTTTACGGAAAGTTTAGATTAACAACCAAGCAGAAACTGACTTATTTCTCGAACGGTGACAGCCATGACGAAGTGCTTAAAAATGACCATTTGATGCCTAATTTTGCTTATGGTTTGACCGGGAGTATTGGTGGTTCAAGCTGGAGTGTTTATGGCAACTACGATTTAACGCCCTTGTTTAAAAACAGTAGTAAACATTTGATTAGTTTAGGCTTGAAATGGCGTTTGTAAAATGTAAATCACGGAGGAATAACTGCCTGTTTTGCGGGCTTTCCAATTTGATTTTAGAGTTGTATTTATTTAATCATTACTTTTTTGCATCGCCCAAAAAAGTAACAAAAAAGTCTAGCCTTACGAAACTTTTCCTAATTTCTACGTTTTTCTCCCTAAACAATCTGAACTCGCACGAGCCTTTTGCTTTTTAATTGCATTTTGATTGATTGCAAATTTCTATTTTCATAAGACACTTTTGTTTTGCTCAAACAGCAGATTGTTTTTAACGTCCGAAAAACTTGAAATTTACGGAAAACCTTCGTAGGGCGAAGGGAGATGACCGTTATTGCAAGTGATAAAAAAAACAATCGGGACACCCAAAATCAACAATGATTTTTTATAAAATGATGATTGTTAGCAAATTAGTAATTTTCAAAAAAGTAAGTGTGGAAAACAGGTGAGTTTGTCAAAAAAATCAAGCAGCTTGTAAAATGTAAATCAGGGAGGAATAACTGCCTGTTTTGCGGGCTTTCCAATTTGATTTTAAACCGGTAAAAAAAGACTTAATCCAGTTTTTTTTGCCGGTTTTGTATTGTTCGGACAACAAACTGACATAGAAACTGTCAAAAAACAGCGGCTTTTGTCCGACAAGTTTCATTTGGTGTTTTTCAAATAATTTTTGAATGGCCAGCGGTGAAAAATGCCAAAGGTGACGCGGTACATCATAAGCTGCCCAAAATTCTTGATAATGCCGGGCGTCATAAGACTTGAAATTGGGAACGGCAATAACCAAAATACCATTGTCATTGAGACGTGCTTTGAGTTTTTCTATCAAATTATCAATATCCGGCACATGCTCCAATACATGCCAAAGTGTGATGGCGTCATATTTGTCAATTAATTCGTCAATGGAAACTTTGACATTATTCTTGGTTATTTCATTTGCTATCCTTCTAGCGTTTTTATTTGGTTCAACTCCGAAAACTTTTATAGTTTTCTCCATAAGAAAACCCAAAAATTCTCCGGTTGCAGTTCCGTAATCTAACACCGATTGCATATTGGGATTAAATTGTTTCATCAAACAAAATTTATAAGCATAGTTACGCTTACGAACCCAATTGTACAAACGGTCGGTAAGTGAAGTGTTTTTGTGATGATGTGGTTTATAAGCCGTTGATTTATAATAACTTTCCAAGTCATCCGGAACCGGCAATGTCAGCATCATGTCCCACAAAGCATCGTGGTACAAATCAAAATTTTGTCCTGAAACCAAGTGGTCTTTTGCTTCAAGTTTCTTAGTTAAAATATGATTTGATAAGGGAGATGTCACCGGTTGTATCATGAAAGTATAAATTTTATGCAAAGATAGTCATTAGTTGAAAGTTGAAAGTTGAAAGTTGAAAGTTTTTTTAGTAGAAAGTGCCGAGTGGAAAGCGGTAAAGTGCGGGTGGGGGTGATTTCAGATTTCAGATTTCTGATTTGTGATTTCAGATTTCAGTTTCTCTATACGGCGACGCATATCTTTTTAGGTATAACTTTAATTTTCAATATTATAAATTATTTTTGTAAAATTGAACACCGAACACCGATCAAGGAACGTCGATTTTAGAAGTTTTTTTAAACAGTACTTCTAAAATCTTAAATCGTTAATCCTTGTTCGATATTCAAAATATTAAAGTTTAAGTTATATAATAGAAATTAGAAGTAGAGACGTTTTGCCAAAACGTCTGAAAAATTTAAAATCTGTTTCTCGGTACAATTTTGTTCCTAACGTCACAAAATCCTCGGTAACCTA
>JALVLX010000164.1 GCA_027032855.1 Flavobacteriales bacterium
CAACGAATCTTTGATAACTTTTTCATTATCTTCTAATAAAAAGGTACCGTCTGCGTTTCGCTCATAAGTAATATAGGCTTTATCGCTTACATTAAACCCTATTGAGTCGGCAATCATTGTGCTCTTGTATGGTGTAAAATCAAAATCGGAATAAAAATAAAGACGACTTTGCAGGTTCGTTGCAGGGTCATATGTGTTTAACAGATAGGTTTGTTCATATACTTTTAATTCAAAGTCGTGCTCATCAAAAATAGAGTCTAAAACGTAAATAGTTTCATCGTTTTCAACTTTTGTATGAGAAAAATAAGGCACAACAAGTTGAGCTCCCAACATTTTGATATTATTACCAAATGGTTTGCTAAAACGAGTTACATCCGGCATGATATCAGTTGCCACACCTGCAACAAGGGTTCCGAATTTGTTGTCATTATATATACCTAATGACACTACAGGCAGATTACTGCTACCATCAAATGTGTTTGAAATACTTGTGCTCAACACCTTATCAACCCGTTGGTCATATATTCGTACCAATCCGTCTTGATATAATTTGCCTTTAAATAAAGGTTTTTGTATCAGATTATTACCAATTGTTGTAAAATCTTTTTTACAGGAAGCACTTAATAATACTACTATTAACAGTACAATTAAACCGTTTCTTTTGTTTAACATAAAATTTCTTTTAATAAAAATAACATTATTTTGTAGTTTCTTTTTCGCCGAAAGCTTCAATAATATGTGCTTTTAAGGCTGCCTCATCTTCTTCCAAATCAAAACCGGATACATCGATAACGTCCAAATCCTTGCTTTCGAGATGCTGTGCTATTTCGTCCGGAACTTTTTTAGTGCGAACAATGACGCCGTCAGCCATATCAATAGCATTTTTGAGTAAATTTATTTCTGAAGTGTCTTGGTATTTTTCTATTAATTCCTCCGGAAGTTCATCAAAAACCAGTTTATCTTTTAAATTTTCAGACATTGGTTTTTCAAAGGTTTTGTCAGTTAAGACAATATATACTTTACTACCATGGAATAACGGTTCATTTTTATAATATGTCTTAATGTATAACGGCAATAAACTGGCAAACCAATCAAAAACCAAAATATAATCTGGGCGCCATTTCAGTTTTTTGACTGTTTCAATAATTCCTTTGGTAAAGAAAACGGCACGACCGTCGTTGTCCTCAAACAATTGGTTGTCGTCATCGGCAAATACCGCTTTACGTTTAAAAAACTCATCGTTATCTATAAAATAAACTTGCATGCGTTCTTTAGGAATAGAAGCCACTTTAATAATCAATGGCATATCATCATCATTGATGACAATATTGACTCCCGAAAGTCTTATGACCTCATGCAACTGGTGTTTCCGTTCGTTTACCGTACCAAAACGTGGCATAAACATTCTGATTTGACTGCCTTTACTGTTGGCAGAACGGGCAATTTTGTATGCTAAATTCGCCGTGTCATTATGGGTCATATACGGATATATTCCCGACGAAGCGATTAAAAAATTCTTAGTTTTCATAAAACTACTATTGTTAATGATTTACAAAGATACGAATTTTTAACGTATATTTGAAACCGCTTGAACGTTAAAATTTTCATAATGAAAGTATTCCGCTACAAAAAAGAGCTTGAAAACCACTTGAAAGAGCTTAAAAAACAAGGTAAAACCATTGGCTTTGTCCCGACCATGGGCGCCTTACATCAAGGCCATTTGGCATTGGTAAAAAACGCACTCAAAGACAACGATATCACCGTAGTCAGCATTTTTGTCAACCCTACTCAATTTGATAATCCGGATGATTTGGAAAAATATCCGCGTACCTTTGAAACCGACTTGACATTGCTTGAAGACTTATCTCCTGATATTATTGTTTTTTATCCCGATGCTCAAGATTTTTATGACGGTAACATCGTCAGTCAAACCTTTGACTTTGATGGACTGGAACAAGAAATGGAAGGCAAACACCGCCCCGGACATTTTGACGGAGTAGGAACAGTCGTTAAAAAATTATTTGAAATCGTGCAACCTGATAAAGCTTATTTCGGTGAAAAAGATTTTCAGCAATTGCAAATCATCAAAAAACTGGTCGAAAAAGAACAAATGCCGATTGAAATCATTCCCATTCCCATCTACCGCGAAGAAGACGGGCTGGCTATGAGCTCACGTAATCGTCGCCTTACCAAACACCACAGAGCAGCGGCACTTTTTATTTACCAAGTCTTAAAACAAAGCCGTGTCCTGTTTAAAAAAGAAAGTATCGACACCGTTAAAAATTTTGTTAAAGATGCCATTGGCGCACACCCGTATTTGGAATTGGAATATTTTGAAATTGCCGATGAAAAAACTTTAAAACCCGTAACCCAAAAAATTTCCGGTAACAAATACCGGGGCTTTATCGTTGTATATGCAGGAGAAATTCGACTCATCGATAATATCAGTTTAGTGGAAAGTTGAAAGTTCAAAGTGGAAAGTGCGAATATAGAGACGCACAATTGTGCATCTGATATAGAAAGAGACGTTTTGGTAAAACGTCTGAATTGAAAATGACATCCAACATCCGACACCTGACATCCGACATCAAACATCAAATAACCAAATAACCAAATAACCAAATAACCAGATAACCAGATAACCAGATAACCAGATAACCAGATAACCAATTAACCAAACATGCCTGTAATAGAACTCAAAAACATACAAAGACATTTTAAAATGGGCAACGAAACCGTTAAAGCCCTGCGTGGTATCAACCTGAATATCAACCGTGGCGAATATGTTGCCCTTATGGGACCGTCAGGTAGCGGCAAATCCACTTTGATGAATATCATAGGCGCACTGGACACACCTACATCCGGTGAATACCGGCTCAACGGTCAGGAAGTGGAGAAGTTGAGCGACAACGAGTTAGCCAAAATCCGGAACAAAGAAATCGGTTTTGTGTTTCAAACTTTTAATTTACTACCACGTACTATGGCACTTGATAATGTAGCTCTCCCATTGGTATATGCCGGCAAATCCAAAACACAACGTACCGAACGTGCCAAAGAGGTTTTAGGAACTGTTGGTTTGGCTGACCGTATGACCCACAAACCCAACGAATTATCAGGCGGGCAACGCCAACGTGTAGCCGTAGCACGCGCACTGGTCAACAACCCCTCTATCATATTGGCTGACGAACCCACCGGCAACCTCGATTCCAAAACTTCTGAAGAAATTATGGCTCTCTTTGACGATTTGCACCGCAAAGGACACACCATTGTATTGGTTACCCACGAAGAAGACATTGCCGAACATGCCAAACGCATCGTCCGTCTTAGAGATGGGTTGATTGTTAGTGATGAAATGAATGTGGATAAGGTTTAAATAGCCGGAACGACACCGTTTCTAATTTTCTCAATAAAAAACACAAACCTTTTGGATATTTGATATTTTTTCTTAAATTTGTTTGCAGATTTCGCATGCCTAAAAAAGAATTGGTTTTTATGTTGAACCGGAGCTTATTGTTTATGAGCCATGCCGGATAATTTGCCTTTAAAGATAAAACTTTGAATAATAAATAATCTTAAATTTTATATTTTATGAAAGTACATATTTACTCCCGTCGTCACACAAGCAGTAGTCACACAATGTACACATGGGATGGCGAACATATTTATAAAGGACGTCATACAAGTAGTAGTTATATTCTTTACACTTTTGACGGCAAACATATTTATAGCGGAAACCATAAAAGTAGCAGTTATATACTGTACACATGGGATGGTGAACATCTTTATAAAGGAAATCATACAAGTAGCAGTTATATTCTATACACTTTTGATGGTAAACATATCTACAGCGGAAACCACAAAAGTAGTAGCTATATTCTTTTTACACATGACGATAGACATCTTTATGAAGGAAATCACACAAGTAGCAGTTATACATTAATGAACTTTGACGGAAAAATTCCGGAATGTTTTTTAGTAATTTTATAACAATCTTCTAATTAAATAACAAAATAGAATAAACTTAACAAGCCTGTCGATTTCCGCTTCAAAGCTTATTCTACAAAATAAATTTTTAAACAATAAATTAATATGGATACAGCAAAAAGCATAAACAGCGGATTTTTGATAGGAGCTATTTTATTTGCCATAATCACTTTATCTGAAAAATCCGGTATGGAATTAATCAGCATATTGATACCTCACGCCGTTTTGGTCGGACTATTGATACTTGCCGTAAAAGCAAAATCTCTTAAAAACCAAAAAATATTTGGAATAATAGCATTGTCGCTGGTTATTATTAGCTTTGTATATGAACTTGCTAGTGGAAATGGTGGTAATCCTAAGGACCGGCTGTAGCTATTGCTTTATCTGCTGTAGGAATATTTAAATTACTTTTTGCAAAGAAATAATTGATTTTAACCCTCGCAAACATCACTTTTAGCTTCCGTCCTGTGTTTCCACAGTACTTAGCAAATGAAATAAAAGGGATAAAAAACAATCAGTTGTAAATATTTGTCTTTATCCAATTGTTTTATCTTTGCGTTGATGGAATTGCACTACAAAAAGTGCATTATTGTAAAAAATTGTTCATTTTGTTGTGCAATTTTTGTAATTTTGCGTTGAAATTATTGACGCTATGAGAACACTTTACCGAAAATATCAAACGCTTTTGGAAAATATCCCAACGGATTTTAAGCGGTATTTGTATCCCAAAATAGCTTGGGATAGCCGTATGTTGGGAATTATTGGTGCGCGGGGTGTCGGTAAAACAACGATGCTTCTGCAATACATTAAAGAAAATTTGGATGCTAAAAAAGCACTGTATGTGTCGGCAGACGATTTGTATTTTACCGAAAACCGCTTGTTTGATTTAGCAGAAGATTTTTACAAAAATGCCGGTGAAAATTTATTTATTGACGAAATACATAAGTATCCCGATTGGTCACGCCAATTAAAAAACATTTATGATGCCTTCTCTGACATGAAAGTAGTCTTTACCGGTTCATCAATTCTTGACATTCTTAAAGGTTCAGCAGATTTGAGTCGCCGCGCTATCGTTTATAAACTGGAAGGGCTTTCATTTCGTGAATATTTATATTTGTTTCATCATTACAAAATCAATGCATATTCTTTTGAACAAATAATTGGCAATGACGTTAAACTACCGGATATCAAACATCCGCTACCTTTGTTTAAAGATTATTTGAAACGCGGTTATTATCCTTTCGGTATTGAAAATGAATTTGACTTGCGTTTAAGTCAAGTCATAGTTCAAACTTTGGAAACCGATATTCCGCAATATGCCAATTTGAATGTCGGGACAAGTCGCAAACTCAAACGTTTGCTTGGCATTATTGCCGAAAGTGTCCCGTTTAAACCGAATTTTTCAAAATTGGCTGAAATTCTAAAAGTCAGTAGAAATTGGCTGTATGATTATTTTTCATATATGGAAAAAGCCGGTCTTATTGCCCAATTACGCAATGAAACAGGGGGTATTCGCGGGTTGGGAAAGGTGGATAAAGTCTATTTGGATAATACAAATATCATTTACAATTTATCCGGCGAGTTGGCAAATACCGGCAATATTCGGGAAACATTTTTCTTTAACCAAATGCGGGTTAATCATAAGGTCATCTCTGCTAAAAAAGCAGATTTTGTTATTGATAATTACACTTTTGAAATAGGCGGGAAAAATAAAACACAGAAACAAATAGTAAATGATAAAAGTGCGTTTGTAGTAAAAGACGATATTGAATACGGCTACCGGAACGTCATACCACTTTGGGCTTTCGGGTTGAATTATTAAACCGGTCACTTCGGCACATCCCGTCTCGACTATGTTGAAACGGGACACTCAGCGACCCCTCCTCAATTCCTCACTCCTCATTCCTCAAAAAAAACATTTATTCTATGAACAACATAAAAATACTTTCCTACAACGTCAACGGCATACGCGCCGCCATGCGCAATGGGTTGGTGCAATGGTTGCAACAATCCGGTGCAGACATAGTCGGATTTCAAGAAATAAAAGCTGTTGAAAATCAAATAGATACAGAAGCTCTGAGACAAGCCGGCTATCATTACCAATATTGGTTTCCGGCACAACGCAAAGGTTATAGCGGTACGGGTATCATTTCAAAAGTCAAACCTAAAAACATTGTTTACGGCACCGGCATAGACTATATGGATGCTGAAGGTCGCAACATCAGAGCAGACTTTGACGATTTTTCCTTTATGAGCATGTATTTGCCCAGCGGTACCAATGCCGACCGTCTGGCATTCAAGTTCCGCTACATGGACGATTTTCTGAACTATGCCAGCCAACTGAAAAAAGACTTGCCGAAACTTATCATTAGCGGTGATTACAATATCTGTCACGAACCACGCGACATCCACGATCCCATACGCCTGCAACACGTTTCCGGCTTTTTACCAGAAGAACGCGCTTGGTTGTCGGCATTTATCAATAGTGGTTTTATCGACAGTTTTAGGGAATTTGACCCGCGTCCGGAACAATACACTTGGTGGAGTTACCGTGCCGCTTCGCGTGAACGCAACAAAGGTTGGCGTATTGATTATCACATGATTACGCCGGATTTGCTACCGCATCTTAAAAGAAGCATCATCTTACCTGAAGCCAAACATTCCGACCATTGTCCTATTTTAATGGAGTTAAATGTTAAAAGTTGAAGGTTGAAAGTTAAAAGTTTGTGGCATTAAGTAACAAGTACTAATTTGCTCCCGCTCCATCGGGACCTCCCGCCACCGACGGCATATTACCCTGAAAATATCAATCGTGGCAATTACGGGTCGCTCCTACGGAGCTAATTTTGGGGTTTCGTTGTTTTTTCTACAAACAGTTTACCCCTACGGGGTAATATTTGAAAGGCAAATACTGATGTAAAATTAACGAATTACGGATATATTGAGCGCCGTAGGTGCGACATCTTTGTAGATGAAACAATGAGAAAATTTATGACGTTAAAAACATTAAACCCCGAAGGGGTGACATTATTTTTGATTTCAGATTTGGTTGAACCCCGTAGGGTGCCCCGAAAATACCAATCGTGGCAATCACAGGACGCTCCTACGGAGCTTTATATTATTTTGTGTATTACCGTGATGTAAATGCCTTTGGCTAATCCCGAAATATTTGCGGGGTATTTTTGTTTTTTTTGTTTCGTTTGTTTTTGTTGTTGTAGAGACGCCATGAATGGCGTCTCTACGGGCGGGCGTCGCCGGTGGTAAAAATATTCTATAATACAAAAAAAATCCTCTATCCTCATTCCTCAATCCTCAAAAAAATTATATCTTTGTCTTAAAATTATTAATCATGGAAACAAGAGTCCCTTATTTAAACATATCTGATAAACAGTACAAACTCATTGGTCTTACCTGGGGGTTAATTTTTGCAGCTATTTTTCATTACTACAAAGTTTTTGATCAAGAGTCATATAGTATTGTTCGTACATTTATCTCAACCGACTTTTTACTTAAAGCTGTTTTTAGTATGGCTGTCGGCTATTTTATTAGTTATTATGGTTTTAAAAAGATAAACAAGGATTAAAACAGCGTAAATCATTTTTTAGAATCCGGCACCATTTTGGGCGCCGGATTTTTTTATGTTTAAAAAACAGAGAAAACTTTTTGCGTATTAAAAGTTTCCGTCGTATCTTTGCACCAAATTGTTAAAACTTTTTATCCTGATGAAAGACAAAATTATTCAAAAAGCCGCGGATTTGTATTTTAAATACGGCATCAAAAATGTTACGATGGACCAAATCGCAAGCGAGTTGGGGATTAGCAAAAAAACTATCTATCAACATTTTATAGGTAAAGAAGCTTTGGTTAGAGATACTGTTGATTATATTTTTGACCAGATACAAAGTCAGATAGACCAAGTCTGTATGATGAAACTCAATCCTTATGAAGAGTTATTTAAAATTAAAGACATCATCAAAGAAAATTTAAAGCGTTCAGATGCCTCACCTCATTATCAGTTAAAAAAATACTATCCGGAGATAGCCGCTACTTTGGAGCAAAGAAAATTTGATTCCATCATGGAATGCTTGGAACACAACCTGAAAAAAGGCATGAAACAAGGTTTTTATAAAGAAAATCTGAACAAAGAGTTCATCAAACGCATGTATTTTGTCAACACTTTGAACCTGTCCAATCCCGAATTGTTCCCGCCGGAACTTTTTAACAAAAACGAAACCATGGACATGTTTTTAAATATGTTTTTAAGCGGTATTTCGACCAAAAAAGGAAGGAAGAAGTTAAAGGAAATTAGTAACAAGTAACTTGTATCAAGTAACAAGTTAATTAAAATTTTTCCTCATTTCCTCAAATTGTATGCAGTATTAAAGTATAACAAATTAAGTAAGATAAAAAAGTAAAATAATCAATGAAACAGAATATCTCCTCATTCCTCAATTTAATAACCGGATTCTAATATGAAGTAAAAAGTAGATATAATGGAAAAAAATACACAATGAAGCAGATAAAATCCTCAATTCCTAAAATAATGAAACACCTATACATAATAATATTATTATTCACCATATCAATAATGCAGGCGCAAGAACAAACTAAGTTTGGTTTGCAAGATGCCGTTGATTATGCACTGAAACACAACGCCAATATCAAAAAAGCTCAGAATAATGTGTTGAAAGCTCAAAAAAAGGTTTGGGAAACCACCGCCATGGGGTTGCCTCAAATTGACGGAACGGCATCGTATCAAAAATTTCTCAAGCAACCTGTCAACCTGTTGCCGGCACAAATAATGAACCCGCAAGCACCTCCGGGAACTTATGTGCCGGTTAAATTTGGAACCGAACAAAACATGAAGTGGTCTGCAACGCTAAAACAGTTGATTTTCAGCGGCTCATACTTAGTTGGTTTACAATCCTCACGCACCTTTAAAAAGATATCGGAAAATGCCGAAATAAAAACCCGTCAAAAGATTAAAGAGTTGGTAGTCAACAGCTACGGCAATGCCATGTTGACTGACGAAAGCATCAAAATCATGCAACACAATATTGACGTGGTTAAGCAAAATTTGTTTGAAGTGCGGCAAATGTTTGAAAACGGACTGGTCGAAGAAACAGACGTAGAGCAATTGCAAATCACCTTATCCAATTTGGAAAATCAATTGGATTATCTCAAACGCATGAAAAAAGTGGCATACCAAATGCTCAATTTTACCATGGGACGTCCGGTAGATGCGCCTTTCGAATTGGCAGATGATATTGCCAAACTCAAAGATGACGGCATGCAACTAAATTTGCTGAAAAAAGATTTCAACGCAGACAAAAACGTTGATTATCAAATTGTTAAAAATCAAACCAAAGCCAAAGAGTTGCAAGTAAAATTTGAAAAAAGCAAAGCGCTGCCGACTATTGCCGCTTTTGTCAATTACGGTAAAAATGCTTACAACAACGATTTTGAATTTTTTGACGACACACAAAATTGGTATGAACAGTCCTTATTCGGATTGAGTATCAACATCCCGGTTTTTAGCAGTTTTGCCCGTTCGGCACGCGTGCGACAAGCCAAACTGGACTTGGAAAACGCTCAAGACGATTT
>JALVLX010000165.1 GCA_027032855.1 Flavobacteriales bacterium
ATACCCCGATGATATTGTCCATATTTTCATGAAAAACCGGAATACGTGAATAACCGTGATTGCTGACCGCTTCCAATACTTGTTTGTAAGGCATATCATCTTCAAGCGCAAATACATCGATACGGGGGCGCATGATTTGACGTGCTTCGGTTTCGCCAAATGATACAATCCCTTCCCACAAATCTTTTTCTTCTTGGGTGGTTTCACCGTCATCAGTTAAATCCAAAACCTGCGACAAATCTTCAATACTGATATGTTCGGAGCGTTTTTTTAGTCTTTGCTCTACGATATTACTCGACTTGATTAAAAAAACAGATACAGGATAAAATATTTTTTCCAACAGCAATAAAGGTGTCGCCATAAACAGAGAAAACTTTACCGGATTGCGATTGGCATATACTTTGGGTAAGATTTCACCAAACAGCAAAATCAAGAAAGTCACTAAAACCACTTCAATCACAAATTTCCACCAGCCTTCAACATTTTGAAGCAATACGGCTGTTGCGTAAGTGGATAAAATCACGATACCTATATTGATAAAGTTATTGGCAACCAATATCGTAGCCAACAATTTTTTGGGTTTACGCAACAAGCGTTTAATCAATCGCTCCTTTTTGTTTCTTTCCAACTCATCAAGGTGTGCCGGTGTTAGCGAAAAAAACGCTATTTCGGATCCGGACACCAGAGCCGATAAAAACAATAAGATGACAATTGCTATTAGATAGGGTAA
This sequence comes from Flavobacteriales bacterium, assembly GCA_027032855.1. Taxonomy (GTDB): domain Bacteria; phylum Bacteroidota; class Bacteroidia; order Flavobacteriales; family Flavobacteriaceae; genus WGBX01. The sequence goes on from JALVLX010000165.1 coordinate 731, forward strand.
TACTTGTAAAAATTGGGGTAAACTATCCGGGTCGTCCATTGTTTACAATGTTTTAAAAAGGTAAGTCGTCTTTTGGAACATCAGTTTCCGGGGGCTCTACCTGAACCGTTGCATCCTGAGAAGCAGCATTGTCATGACCGGCAACATTTTGTTCCTGCTGATTAGACTGCTCTGTTCCGGTAGTAGCATTAGTGTTTTGTTTATCCTTTGGCTTAGGCGTTAAGAAAGTAAACTCTGTAACATGCACTTCTGTAGTATAACGGTCTCTTCCATCTTCTCCTGTCCATTTACGGGTACGCAAACGGCCTTCCAAATAAACTTTATCGCCTTTTTTAGCATATTTCTGAAAAATTTCTGCCAGTTTATTTCTCACAACAACGTTATGCCATTCAGTATTGACAACCCGTTCGCCGGTTTGTTTGTTTACATAACTGTCATTTGTTGCCAAACGAAAACGGCCTATAGAATTACCACCTTCAAAAAAATGCATTTTCACATCATCTCCCAAATGACCGATTAAGATTACTTTGTTAATTGTTCCGTTCATAATAAATTAATTTATCGTGCTTTAAATAAAAATGAAATTATTTTCAAAGGTATATCATAAAACATTATTTTCCAAATAATAATTATTCAAGTCAAGAAAAATCACCATCTCCTACCCCAACAATCCAACCACCAAAAACAACACGGCTGAAACCCCGCCGGCTAATAAAGCATAAGGCAATTGGGTTTTGACATGGTCTATATGATCGGAAGCAGATGCCATTGAAGAGATAATCGTAGTATCGGAAATAGGCGAACTGTGATCCCCGAAAACCCCACCGCTCAATACCGCAGCAATACTGATGTACGGATTCACATCTAAAGTTTGTGCCATTTGTACGGCTATCGGTATCATAATGGCAAACGTTCCCCACGAAGTACCGGTGGCAAAGGCTACAAAAGCCGCAATCAGAAAAATAATCAACGGTACCAATCCGGGGGACAAAAAGTCTTTGGTTAACTGTGCAACATACTGTCCCGTTCCCAACTCTTTGGTCACACGGCTGATAGCAAAAGCCAATAACATCAACAATGCCAACGGCATCATTTCGGAAATACCTTTGAGTATCCAGTCAAACATACCGGTAATTTTGGCTATGCCTTGTACACGATACAACACCAACGCAAACAACAAAGCCGACAGCACAGCCATCAAAACCGCTGTTGAACCGGAGCCTTTACTGATGGCATAAAAGATTTTTTCAAAAGAAAAACCTTCACCTAAATTTTGTGTTGCCTGTTGCCAACCGTCAAGTACTAACGTCACCGGCATCATCAAGACCATAACCGCCAACGGCAAAGTCATATTATACGCCCTGCTTTTTTGAATGCTAACTACCGGCTTTACTCCTGTCAATTCGTCAGAAATCATAGGTTTGGCGTTGTCATTCAACAACTTACCTTCTGTTTGTGTCCGGTGTTCGGCTTGTTTCATCGGCCCGATGTTTAGATTAAAAAATATCACAACCGGTACCAATATTAAAGCTAAAACCGGATAAAAATTATACATCATCGCGTGAAACAAAACCCCGAAACCTTTGTCAAATCCCTGTGTTAAAAGCAAACCCATAATAAAAGCGCCCCAAGCGTTGAAAGGAATCAAAATAGAAGTAGGAGCCGAGCTGCTGTCGGCAATGTATGCCAACTTTTCGCGCGAAATTTTGAGCTTGTCAAACAATGGTCTGAAAACCGTCCCGACGGTCAAAGACGAGATACTGGTTTCTACAAAAATAACAACTCCGGTCAGCCAAGCAAAAAATTGAATCTTTTTACGGTTTGTTCCCAAATCTGCTGTTTCCAATCCCCCGAATTTACGGTCTATCCAAGCCACAAAACCACTGACTCCGCCGGATTTTTGTATGAGTATAATCAAACCGCCAACCAAAGCGCTAAACATAATGGTTTTGGTATTACCGGCATCTTTAAACACATCAACCAATGCCATAACCGTATTATAAGTTCCGGTAAAAACATTACCGTGCGCCATAATCACCCAACTCAACCAAATGCCGAGCAAAAGTGATATATAAACCTGCTTGGTACGAATAGCTAAAAAAATAGCTATCAGCGGCGGTATCACCGACCAAAATCCAAAGTCATGCATCTTCTTTTTTAGGTAAAGATAGGGATTTTTTTGATTTCAGATTTCCAAAAACTTTCAACTTTTAACTTTCAACTAATAAAAAAAATCCTTAACTTCGTTTACTGATTCAGACCAAATGTTACGAGATAAATTTCTGACGTATTTGCAAAAAGAAAAAAACTATTCGGCTTTGACGCTTAAAGCCTACAGAACCGATTTATCCGCATTTGAATCTTTTTTACAAGAACAAAACACAACAGTTGACAAAGCAACAAGCAAGCATATCCGCTTGTGGATTGTACAGTTGTCTGAAAAAAAATTATCCGAAAAAACCATAAACCGCAAAATAGCCGCCTTAAAAAGTTTTTACAAATTTTTGCAAAAAACAGGCAGTATTCAACAAAATCCCGTAGCACAATTAACCGGACTGCGGGTGCATCGCAAAATAC
>JALVLX010000166.1 GCA_027032855.1 Flavobacteriales bacterium
GCTCAAGCTTTGGGTATTGCGCAAGGTGCCTATGAGCGTGCTTTGCAATATTCCAAAGAGCGTGAAGCTTTTGGTAAACCTATTTCGTATCATCAAGCAATTGCTTTCAAGTTGGCAGATATGAAAACCGAAATCGACGCCGCGCGTCATTTGATTATGAAAGCCGCTTGGGATAAAGATCAAGGAAACAATTATGATCTAAGTGGTGCTATGGCAAAATATTATGCTGCTGAAATGGCAATGCGTGTAACAACCGAAGCCGTACAAATTCATGGTGGTTACGGTTATGTCAAAGAATATCATGTAGAACGCATGATGCGTGATGCCAAAATTACCCAAATTTATGAAGGTACTTCGGAAATTCAACAAATAGTTATTTCCAGAGCTATTTTGAATGAAAAAATCAGATAATTTTAAGGTTTTAGATTACAAAAAAGCTGACACATTGTTGTCAGCTTTTTTTGTAGGCTTTTATCATTTTGGCATATAAAAATGGTGACTGTTTCAGCAAGCTTCTTTTTGGGAATGATAACAAGCGGTTGCCTGATAAAAACTGTGCATATTTGTTTGTCATTTGTGTGACAAAACTTTTGGCGTCATCAATAAGTTGCTGATCGCCTGTCTTTAATGCCATTATTGACAGCTCTTTCAAATAAAGAAAGAAGCCGGCTGTAAATGCCGAATGTTTACCGGTCAATTCCGGACGCATAAACAGGTGTTGCATGTCTGTCAAACTGCGTTTAAAACCTTCAATATGAGCCGGTGTCACCGGCTGTTGGGTGATAGAATCAGCTCGCTTTATATAATGATACGTCGCAAAAACCAGATTGTTGACCTTCTCTGCCAAAGCAAATGCTTCAAAGACCATAGCAATATCTTCGTAATAACCCGTTGAAAATTGCAGATTGTGTTTTTTGACAAAATCCGTTCGCCAAAGTTTACCGCACGCCTTTGGTTCAATAAAAAAGCCGGCATTAAAATATTCAACACCGGAAATGGGGTGGGGAAAAGGCGGTAAATCTGCCGGTTCTACCGTTTTTTTGCCGTTTTCATGAATAATATGTTGCGCTTGTAAAATATCTAGCCGGTCAGCTTCAGCGTATTCATATAAAACTTCAATGCCATTGGGGTGAATATAATCATCGGCATCTAAGAAAAAAAGGTATTCACCGGTTGCAACACCCATTCCAGAATTGCGTGCCGGTCCCAAACCCATATTTTTTAGATGTGTAACAACTTCAACACGGTTGTCTTCCATTTTGTATTGTTGCAACAATACCGGCGTTTTGTCCGTAGAACCATCATCAACCAAAATGATTTGAAATTCCGTAAGACTTTGATTAAGAGCTGAATCAACAGCTTTTTTTAAGTAGTCTTCAGAATTGTAGCAAGGTATAATTATAGAAACTTTCGGTTTGTTATACATTTTATTATTTTTTAATTGAGACCCGTTAGGTTTGAGCAACTTGACAGGTCTTTAATTTTTTAGTAACTTAAAAACTCTCATTTTATATGTCAACTAATATTTTCAGAAGGGCTATGGTTGATAAAATTAACTTCCGGCTGCAACCTGATACCATACTTGTCTTCTATATCGGCAATAATTTGTTCAGCCAGATTTTTGATATCCTGTCCGGTAGCGTTGTCATAATTGACTAACACCAATGCTTGCTTAGGATGTACTCCGGCATCACCAAAACGCTTGCCTTTCCAACCGGCTTGATCAATAAGCCATCCGGCAGGAATTTTGACAATATCGCTTTTGTCTGTTTTGTAAAACGGAATATTAGGATAGTTTTCCTGTAATTTTTCCAGTTTTTTTAAATCGATATACGGATTTTTAAAAAAACTACCGGCATTACCGGTCACTTTCGGGTCGGGGAGTTTAGATTGGCGGATTTCCATAACGGCTCCAGCAACATCTCTTAATCCGGGAGTGGTGATATTTTTTTGTTCTAATACTTTTTTGATAGAACCATAAGAAGTATCTACTTGATAATACTTTTTGTAAAGTTTAAATCGCACTTTATGTATGAAATACCTGCCTTTGTTTTCCGGGAGTTTAAAAACCGAATGTCGGTAACCGAAATCACAAGCTTCTTTTGAAAAAGTTTTAGGTTCGCAAGTATGCATATTGACGGTATAAACATTTTCAATAACATTTTTAACTTCTGCACCGTACGCACCAATGTTTTGCATAGGCGCAGTTCCTACTTTTCCCGGTATCAGCGCTAAGTTTTCAATCCCGCCATAGTTGTTGTCAACTGCCCACATCACAAAGTCGTGCCAGTTTTCGCCACCATTGACATCTACAGTGATTTCACGGTCATTTTCTTCTACGACTTTCAGCCCCTTAATGTTGTTGAGCAAAATCATCCCTTTAAAATCATTAAGAAACAATACATTGCTACCTGAACCTAGAATTAACTTAGGCATGCCGGATGAATCATCAATAATCGTTAGGACTTGTTCTACCGAATCAATATCTGCCAGCCAGTCGGCTTTGACGTCTATCCCGAAAGTATTATATTTTTTTAAAGAAACATCTTTGAGCATAAATTAAGACTGCTTTTTATTATAAACTTCAACGGCTTTTTTGAGCAATTCTGCCGCCCTGATCAAATCGTGACGATTTAGTACATAAGCAATCCTGATTTGTTTAGCGCCTTGTCCTGCGGTAGAATAAAAACCGGCAGCCGGTGCTACCATAACCGTTTCATTCTGGTCTTTAAACTCTTCAAGGAGCCATTGGGCAAAAGTTTCTGCATTGTCAACCGGCAATTCGGCTATGACATAAAAAGCGCCTTTAGGCTCGGCTACTTTAATACCTTCTATTTCGTTGAGTTTTTCTACCAGCGTATCACGACGTTTTTTGTATTCGGTGATAACGTCTTCAAAGTAAGATTTCGGTGTGTCAACAGCAGCTTCAGAAGCTATTTGTCCAAGAGTAGGAGGGCTGAGGCGGGCTTGTGCAAATTTGATAGCGGTTTGCATCAAATCTTTATTTTTTGAAATCAAAGTTCCGATGCGGGCACCACACATACTGTAACGTTTTGAGACCGAATCGATGATGATAGCGTGGTTGTCCATACCTTCTTGGTGAAGAATGGAATGGTGTTGACCACCGTCATAAACAAATTCGCGATATACCTCATCGGCAATGATAAAAATATCGTGTTTGAGAGCAATGTCACGTAGTTTTGAGATTTCTTTTTTAGAATAAACATAACCGGTAGGGTTTCCCGGATTGCTATAGAGAATAGCTTTGGTTTTTGGTGTAATGAGTTTTTCAAATTCAGCAATAGGAGGGAGGGCAAAATTTTCATCTATTGAGGAATGAATCGGAATGACATTAACGGCATTTTGCTTGGCAAAACCGTTGTAATTGGCATAGAATGGTTCGGGAATGATGATTTCGTCACCCGGGTCGGCAATGCTACCTATGGCAATAGCCAAAGCTTCAGAACCTCCGGTGGTAACAATAATGTCATCAGCCGAAATATCGATATTATTTTTTTGATAATAACCGGCTAATTTGTTCCGGTAAGATTCGTAGCCTTGGGACGGACTGTAAGCAATCAAGTCCAAATCAATGTTTTTAATAGCTTCCAGTACGTTGTCCGGTGTTTTGATATCCGGTTGTCCTATGTTGAGATGATAGACTTTGACGCCTTTTTTTTTGGCTTGGTCGGCATAAGGTACCAGTTTTCTGATAGGTGATGCCGGCATATTGTGTCCTTTTTGTGATAAAACAGGCATAATGGTAAAATTTTGTTGGACAAATTTAATCAATTAACTTGAATAATGGGGTAAGCTTTTTTTGATTTTAACTTCAAGAAAAGACTTTTATTGTAAAAATTTTTGGTAAGAATTATTGGTGTAAAATCTCAATTTCAAACATTTTATCCCATTTTTTACCCGTTACAAACAGATGACCTGTTTTTTTGTCGTAAGCAATACCGTTTAAAACATCAAGTTGCGGGTGCTTGGTGACTTTGTTGTGAAGGTCTGACAGGTTGATGATGGCTTCAACGGCTCCGGTTTGCGGGTCAATGATAGCCAAAGCGTTTTTTTGCCACACATTGGTGTAAATTTTGCCGTTGACCCATTCCAATTCGTTTATTCTAACAATTCTATGCCGGTTGGTATAAACGTTGATAAAGTCTTTTTCATCTAAAGTTTCAGGGTCGAGTTGCCAAATTTTTTCGGTACCATCGGATTTGTACAAAACCTTACCGTCATTGCACAAGCCCCAACCTTCTTTGCTGTTTTGGTATTTGAATTCGCCTGTTTTGTTTAAGTTAGTATCGTAGATAAAACCAACCCCGTTTTGCCAAGTTAGTTGGTAAACTTTATCATTGAGAACGCTGATACCTTCCCCAAAATATTTGCGGTCCAAGTCAATTTTTTTTAAAATTTTTCCGTTTTTGTAGTCGGTTTTTCGTAAGCTCGATTCGCCGTTCAGTCCGGTACCTTCGTAAAGAGTGTCTTTATAAAATTCCAGTCCTTGCGTAAAAGCATTGATATCGTGCGGATAAGTATTGATGAGTTTGTACTTCAAAACTTTGGGGGCAATACCGGCATAAAGTTCCAGATTTTCGGATATTTTTTTCAGACTTTCACCGTCTTTGACAAAGTCAAAAGAAACTTGATGAACACCTAATTTGAATTGTTCATCCAGCGTTATTTCAATCTGATTATTGTAGGGAGTTTTAGACAATTCTTTTCCGTCAACAGCAATATAGACTTGGTCAATATCCGATTGATTCAAGTTGTTGAATTGGACTATTATTGGCTTATCCTGTTGTGGTTTTTCCGGCAAATTAACTTGAATTTTTACTTCCTTTTGGCAAGACATCAGGATAATGAATAGTAATAATGTTGCTAATGTTTGTTTCATTTCTGATTGGTTATTTTTTTTTGAACCATAAAAGGATTAAAAGTTCATAAAAGTTTTTTATTATGTTGTATTATGTCTTTTATGGTTTTAGAGATTTCAGATTTTCGATTACAGATTTAGACATTCCAATACAATGTCCCTACATTTAACATTACAAACATTATAACATTACAAACATTATGAACATTATAACATTATGAACATTATAACATTATGAACATTATAAACTTTCAACTAGCCATTAGTCTTTCTTCACCAAATCCCGCACCGGTTGATTCAAAATCAAATCGATATAAAGGTTGATATGATCTTTCAAATCTTTACGGTGTGAGATAAAATCCAAAAATCCGTGTTCCAATAAAAATTCAGAACGTTGGAAACCTTCCGGTAAATCTTTACCGGTTGTATCTTTGATAACACGCGGTCCGGCAAAACCGATGAGGGCGCCCGGTTCGGCAATGTTGATATCACCAAGCATGGCAAACGAGGCGGTAGTTCCTCCGGTTGTAGGATCCGTTAAAAGTGAGATATAAGGTACTTTAGCTTTTCCCATACGGGCAATGGCTGCCGAGGTTTTAACCAGTTGCATCAACGAGATGGCAGCTTCCTGCATACGGGCGCCACCTGATTTTGAAATCATTACCAAAGGTATGTTGTGTTCAACGGCATAATCCATAGCACGGGCGATTTTTTCCCCTACGACTGACCCCATGGAACCACCGATAAAGGCAAAGTCCATAGCGGCAACTACCAAATCTTTACCTTTTGATTTGCCGACACCCACACGTACAGCATCGTTTAATTTGGTTTTTTTGTATGCTGCTTTGAGCCGGTCGGTATATTTTTTAGTATCTTCAAATTTGAGAGGGTCTTTGGATTTCATATTCTTCCAAAGTTCTTCATATTTACCGTCGTCAAATAATATTTCAAAATATTCTTCGCTACCGATACGCATGTGGTAGCCGTCTTCGGGACTGACATACAGGTTTTCAATCAAAACATCTTTATCGACTATTTTTCCGGATGGGGTTTTGTACCAAAGTCCTTTTGGTATATCCTTTTTTTCGGATGTAGGCGTAACAATCCCTTTTATTTTTCTTTTAAACCAAGACATAGTGTTGTTTTTAAGTTATTTATTTCTAATTACTATTTTTCAACAGTAATGGTATTGACATTATTCAAATCTTCAAATGCTTGCGATAAGCGTTTTTTAAACGATACTTCCGCTTCGCGTAACCACTTGCGCGGATCGTAGTATTTTTTATTGGGCAAATCCGCACCTTCGGGATTACCGATTTGGGTTTTCAAATATTCTTTGTATTTATCAAAATACTCACGTACGCCTGTAGTAAAAGCAAACTGTGTATCCGTATCGATATTCATTTTGATGACACCGTAGCTAATGGCATCTTTGATATCTTGTAATTCGGAACCACTACCACCGTGAAATACAAAATTAACCGGCGAATCGTCTTTCAAATCAAATTTGTCTTTGATATATTTTTGTGAATTTTTAAGAATTTCAGGTCGCAAAACTACATTACCCGGCTTATAGACACCGTGAACATTTCCAAATGAAGCCGCAATGGTAAAGAACGGACTGATTTGTTTCAACTGTTCATAAGCGTAAGCTACTTCTTCGGGTTGGGTATAAAGTTTGGCGTTATCCACATCGGTATTGTCCACACCGTCTTCTTCACCGCCTGTGATACCCAATTCTATTTCGAGATGCATCTCCAAGGCTTTCATTCTTTGGAGATATTTTTTACTGATTTCAATATTTTCTTCGATGGGCTCTTCTGACAAGTCCAGCATGTGAGAGCTGTAAAGCGGTTTACCGTTTAGCTTGTAAAAAGCTTCACCGGCATCTAACAGCCCGTCTATCCAAGGTAACAATTTTTTAGCGGCGTGGTCGGTGTGAATGATAACAGGAACGCCATAGAGTTCTGCCAAATCGTGAATATGTTTAGCACCGGCAACCGCTCCGGCAATGGAAGCTTGTTGGTTGTCGTTGGATAAGCCTTTCCCGGCATTAAAGTGTGCGCCACCGTTGGAAAATTGAATAATAATAGGTGCATTCATATCGCGCGCGGTTTCTAAAGCGGCATTTATAGTGTTTGAACCTGTGACGTTTACCGCAGGTATGGCAAAGCCTTTTTCTTGGGCATAAGCCAATAAATCTTGAAGGCTTTGTCCGTATATAATTCCGGGTTGTAATTTCATAATGATTAATTTTTGGTGAGGTAAAATTACATATTTTTTTTAAAACCGGATTTTAATGGTGTATTTTATTTTTTTTAATGTCCGTTCGTGTCGTCCGCGTTCGTCCGTAGAGACGTAGCATGCAACGTCTCTACAACACGGATGAACAAAAAAAACAGTAAAAAACCGAAACCAATTCATCAAATCATCAATATCATCAAATAACCAAATAACCAGATAACCAGATAACCAAATAACCAATTTCTCAAAAGAAAACTTTTAACTTTCAACCTTCAACTTTCAACTAAATAAATCCTTACCTTTGCATCACAAAATAAAAAACATCGTTATGTCAATCAACAGAATCATGGATCCTATTGGCAAATTAATGGGATTGCGTTACAAATCACACCCTTGGCACGGGATTAATATCGGGACGAAAGCACCAAAAAGTTTAATGGCGTTTATAGAGATGGTGCCGACAGATACCGTAAAATATGAAGTGGATAAAGAAAGCGGTTATTTGCGTATTGACCGTCCGCAAAAATATTCCAACGTTGTTCCATCTTTATATGGTTTTATTCCACAGACTTATTGTGCCGGATTGGTGGCTGAATATGCCAATGAAAAAACAGGACGTAAGGATATTGTAGGAGATAAGGACCCGTTGGATATTTGTGTATTGACCGAAAAAGAAATTATGCATGGTGATATTATTGTGCAGTCTAAGCCAATAGGTGGATTTAGAATGATTGACGGCAATGAAGCGGATGATAAAATCATAGCCGTATTGGAAGGTGATGCGTTATTCGATACATATGACGATGTCAGTGAATTACCCCAATTGATTGTTGACCGGCTCAAACATTACTTTTTGACATATAAAGACTTACCCGGTAACCCCAGTAATGTGGAAATTACGGATACTTACGGTAAAGAAGAAGCCTTGGAAGTAATCAAACGTTCGATGAAAGATTACCGCAATAAGTTGAACAATTTGGGAAGCTTGTTACAGGAAGATTAATTTGAGTTAAAAGTTGCGCTTCGACAACCTCAGCGACCGAAAGTTGAAGGTTGAAAGTAGCGACATCTGTCATTTCGAAGGAGGAACGACTGAGAAATCTTAACAATAAAGGACAAAGATTTCTCCTCACTCCTCATTCCTCACTCCTCAAATAACCAGATAACCAATATCATCAGTTCATCAATATCACCAAATAACCAATATCATCAAATCATCAATTCTTACCCGGCGCTTCGGTACAATCCCGATTATCATCGGGATCACTCAGCGACCAAGCTCTTCATCAATTCATCAATATTACCAAATAACCGATTAACCAAATAACCAGATAACCAATATCATCAACTTATCAAAGTGTAACTCTCTTCCGCGAGAAGGCATACAAAAGTAACAATGCCGTCATAAAAATAGCAATTCGCGCCAAGTAATCACCGTGTTTGGTGTAAAAAGTCTGAGCGTCATTGAGGTGAACAGTTGCGTCTATACTACCGCGTTTATTGTAGGCGAGTGATTTTACAATTGTTCCTGTTTGGTCGATATGTGCCGAGATACCGGTATTGGCGGATTGAACTAAATCCCGCCGGTTTTCAATGGCACGTAGCCGCGCAATACTCAAATGCTGCCGGTGCCCTTCGGTGTTGCCCCACCAGCCGTCGTTGGTGATGACCGCCAGCAGGTTGGCGCCTTTCTTGACATAGTCCGTTACATAGTCACCGTAGATGCTTTCGTAGCAGATAATCGGAGCCACCATGATGGGTGTGCCGGATGCTTTAAAAACACTGCGTTCTTTTTGTGAAACATTGGAGCCCATGGAAACACCGATAGTTTTGGTAACCCAATCCCCGATCAGAGGTTCTAAAATGTTTCTAAACGGTGTGTATTCAGCCCCTACAACCAATTTTGATTTGTGATAAATCTGTATGCTGTCATCCGGACTGCCCAAGATTGCCGAATTGTACATGTCATAAAAACGCCCGCTACGGGATTTGTTGGCTGTTTCGGGAATATTTTGATCATTTTTCGGATACCAATGAATAAAATCAACCCCGGTCAAAATATGTGTTTGATGGTCTTTTGAAAAATTTTTCATCAACTTGTAAGGAAGTGAATAAGTAAAATCATTGATTTCGGTATATTGTGACAGGGCTGTTTCAGGCGCTACGATTAAGTCTGTATCAGGATTGGCAATACTCAAAAAATCTTTGGTTAGTTGTGTGTTGCTATAATCAAATTTATCTTCCCAAGGGTCTAAATTCGGTTGGACTATGGAAACTTTTGCCATTTGCCCTTTAATTTGATAAGTCTTTTTTA
>JALVLX010000167.1 GCA_027032855.1 Flavobacteriales bacterium
CATATTTCGTATTGTTTCTTGTGTGCGTGCAAAGTTACTTAATTTTATAATACTTTTATCAAGCTGAAAAAAAATCTCGACAAAACACTTTTCCTCATCACAAAGACCTTGCCAAACATAAAAAAAAACTTTCAAGTTACTACTACACAACACCTTACAATATATAGCATTAAAATTCCGGAATTGGCATTAATATTTCAAAAAATAAAAAATCAGACATAAGTCATAAAATATTTTATTTTTAAAATTAAAATTTTGTTTTTTTTATATAAAACTCTTAAATTTGTTCATTGTTAACCTAATTTTTAAATTATGAAAAAGATTATTATTCTTACACTTATGTTTTTTAGCCTGTATGGATATTCACAAAAACTTACAGGCATTGTTGTCGATGAAAATAACTAAGTTGTTTCTGACGCAAACGTCTTGGTTATTCAAACCGGACAAGAAGTAAAAACCAACTATTTTGGCGAATTTTCACTTTTTATCAAAGAATTTCCGGTTACTTTGGAAGTTAGTCATATCGGTTATGAGATAACTAAAGTCCAAGTAAAAAAAGCTAAAAAGCTAAACATTGTCTTAAAAGAAATCAACTTCTTCCTGGATGACGTGGTTGTTTCGGCATCACGGGACAAAGAAAAGCTAAAAGAATCTCCTGTAAGTATCGAAGTTATGGGAGTAAACGAGATTAGAGAAGCCGCATCTCCATCTTTTTACAGCAGCCTTGTTAATCTTAAAGGGGTTGACATCAACGTTAACTCACTTACATTCAACTCGGTAAACACTCGCGGATTTGCCACCTTTATCAACAAAAGATTTTTACAATTGGTAGATGGAGTAGATAACTCCTCACCCGTATTGGTTTTTCCCATAGGAAATTTTGCCGGCGCAAATGAACTGGACGTCCAAAGAGTTGAGATATTACCCGGTGCCGCATCTGCATTATACGGTTCTAATGCCTTTAACGGGGTATTGAGTATTTTAACCAAAAGTCCTTTTAATTATAAAGGCTTGAGTACGTATGTCAAATATGGACAAACCAAGCAAGAAGCAGCAGGTATCAACCCTTATTACGATGTAACTATTCAAACTCATTAGAAATCTTATGTGTCATATTGCCTATTTTGTTTGACAACACATAAACGGTATTTAAAAAGTTATTGTTACTGTTATTGCTTAATGTTTTGACAAACATATCATAATCCGATTTAAGCAACTTAAGATAATAAGTAGAATTTCCTGTATTTTTCTTTGAAGACATTAGTTTATTAATTAAAATGCCGACACCTTTGGTTAAAATTTGAATTTTTGTGCTAACATCTTCAGACTTATCACCAAGAGATTTAAGGGCATACAAAAAAGTTAATTCCTGAATGGCAACCTCAATTTTTCTGGCATATTCGTATTCATCAGACAATTTTTCAGAAGAAAATAAATTTATTTGAGCTATTAACTTATTATTCAGATCAGACAACTTACTTAACATCTTTTTCATCTTTCCCATTTGCTCCTTTTTAGGATTACGAAGAAAAACCATTCTGTTTTTATTTCTTAATGACTTAATCGTATTCAAAGTTTTTCGTATTTCAGGCTTATCTTTTGTATAAAGTTCCAGAGTTAGTATCGCATCTTCACTACTTGAAAAACTGTTATCCATTTCTCTATGAGCAACTTTTATGGATAAATTACTGTAAAAAAAATCCTTAACAAGTTTTACCCCCGCTGTTCTGATATTATAAGCGGCATCAACAGCTTCTTTTATACTAATTTGCTCTTCAAACTGCGCCGATGCAAAATAAGGGAACATTACTAAGATGATATATAAAATATTTTTTTTCATAACAACTGTATTTACCGGTATTTAGTTTTGAATTTGATTTATTAGCTCATAGAACAATATATAACTCTTTTTAGAAAAATATTTTGTATTGGAATACAACAATTTAGGACGATCATTCTGATTGTTGTAAATATTTTCTATCATTTTAAGACTATTGGCCAAGTCTGTTACATTTCTTTTATCTTGAAGCTTTTTGTATTTTGCCAATTTGCTAAGATTCTTCTCAATGGCTGAAAAATTAACGGTTATAGCTTTTTCAATGGCAGGAAAATTCAATTGATTTTTGAACACATAATTAATGACTACTCCATCTATTCTTTTTGTATTCTCAACAACGTAATCGATATACTTAAATATTTTTTTATTGTCGTCATACTTGGGATGTTTTGACAAAAGTTCTTCGCGCATACTTTTACATTCCGATTCCAACATCAGTGTTGAATTTACAATTGTTTTATAATTCTTTTGTTCCAAATCTATTATTGCCATACGAAAAACATTCCACTGACCTTGCAAGCTCATAAACTTGTCTCTAATCTTATTATCATCAGGCAAATGCATGGAAATGTAGGAAATATTATCATCAAAAAGCGCCAAACTCTTATCAAAATCACTCATAATTTTTGTCTTAAACACTTGCGATTTCGCCAAAACAAAATTTTTCAAAAAACGGTTGGCAAGCATTTCATTTTCGTATAGACGTTTTGAAAGTTCTCCAATCGGATTTTCATCTTCTTGTGCAAATGCAACCGAAGAAAATAATATAAGTAGCGCAAAAGAAAAAAATCTCTTTTTCATGTTTTATATTGTTTAAATTTTATCTATTTAACTTGTTAAAATACGCATCTTTTATCTGTTTGAGATGGTAATCAATACTCACACTCATCGAAAAAATAGTCTTAGGATTTCTGTATTTTTCACTTTGTAAATTGGCTTTTAAAAAGTTCCAATCCAAAATAAAATCCGGAAAATATTGACCGACAATGGGGTCATTAAGAAATGTATTACTCTTCTGAGCAATAAATTCATTGATTTTATCAATATTCTTTTGATAATTATGCGCAAAACTTTTGTTTAAATTTAAAATATTGGCATAATAACTGACACTGATTGTCTGAATAAGTTTTCTTAATTGTTGAATATCTCTGTAATTTTGAATGGCATTGCCATCTAAATTATAAACCACCAACATGGATTCACTTAAGTCTGAAATCATTTTGTCCAAAATGTTAATATCAAAATACAAACTGGAAAAATTTTTAGACGTCCTGGTAGCAGAAAACTTCGTGTCAAATTTTAACAAAAAATCCTTGATCTTATCAATATGAGCGCGCACTTGCGGGTTTGTTTCTTCCAAATCAATTTCACTGATATTTTCATTGATTTTTGCCAGTGCGTAATCTATCTCCTTTGTAGCTTGTCTCTTTTTCAAATTTTTTATGATGTACAACTTGTCTTTGGCAAGCATTTGTGCATAAACACCCATATCTAAAGCATCATCAAAAAGTTTAAACTTTGATACAGAATCATCAAATTGCGCATTTGTGGTAAGGGCAACGATGGAAATTAGGAAAAGGATTATATATTTTTTTACCATAACTTAAAAATATTATTGCACATACAAATATAATCTTTTTTTTATAACTACTTTTGTACTATTATCATATTTGCATTGTGAAATCCATACAACAAATAACAAAGACCTTACCAAACAGTCCGGGAGTTTATCAATTTATTGATAAACAGGGTGTTATAATATACGTAGGGAAAGCAAAAAATCTCAAAAAAAGAGTTAGCTCGTATTTTAACAAACACCAAACCGGTAAAACCAAAATTTTAGTAAGCAAAATTGCACATATTGAACACATTGTGGTTGAAACCGAAACCGATGCCTTATTACTGGAAAATGTACTGATCAAAAAACACCAACCCAAGTACAATGTCCTTCTCAAAGATGATAAGACGTATCCTTGGATTTGTATCAAAAAAGAAGCTTTTCCGCGGGTATTCTTAACTCGCACCTTGGTCAAAGACGGCTCTGAATACTATGGCCCCTACCCTTCCGTAAAAACCGCCCGCACCCTGCTCGATTTGATTCACCACCTTTATCCTATCCGCAGTTGCAAATTACGCCTTACTACTGAAAACATTGAAGTAGGCAAATTTGAAATCTGCTTGGATTATCATATCGGCTTGTGCAAAGCGCCCTGCGTAGGCTTGCAAACAGAAACCGAATATTCGGAAGATATTAAGCAAATTCGACAAATCATCAAAGGTGATTTTAAAACGGCTGTAAATTATTTTAAAAACCAAATGCAGACCTATGCCGCTACTCTCGAATTTGAAAAAGCCCAAGAAATCAAAGAAAAGCTGGAATCTCTTGAAAATTATCAAGCGCGCTCCACCGTGGTCAATCCGGCAATCAGCAATGTGGAAGTTTACAATATCGTTTCGGATGCGACTAATGCCTATGTAAACTTTTTGCAGGTAGGACACGGTGCCATCATACGCTCACATACGCTTGAAATCAAAAAGAAACTAGACGAAACCGACGAAGAACTCCTGGAAATGGCCATTGTGGAAATGCGCAGTCGTTTTGACTTACAATCCAAAGAAATATATGTTCCCTTTGCCTTAGAAAATCTGAAAGACATCAAACAAACCGTACCCCAAAAAGGCGACAAAAAACGCTTGCTCGAACTATCCAAACGCAATGCCGTTTATTACCGGCTCGAAAAAATCAAACAACTGCAACTCACCGACCCCGATAAGCACGTCAACCGCCTGATGAAACAGATGCAAAAAGACCTGCGGCTGCCTGTTGAACCACGTCATATTGAATGCTTTGACAATTCCAACATGCAGGGAACCAATCCGGTAGCAGCTTGTGTCGTGTTTAAAAACGGTAAACCCAGCAAAAAAGAATACCGGCACTTTAATATCAAAACCGTTGAAGGTCCCAACGATTTTGCATCAATGACCGAAATCATTGAACGACGTTACAGACGTTTGCTGGAAGAAAAAGCCCCCTTACCGCAACTCATCATCGTCGATGGTGGCAAAGGACAACTATCCGCAGCCGTCAAAAGTTTGAAAAAACTCGGCCTTTACGGTAAAATATCCATCATTGGTATTGCCAAACGATTGGAAGAAATTTATTACCCGAACGATTCTATTCCCTTGTATCTCGACAAAAAATCCGAAACCTTACGAGTCATACAAAAAGCCCGTGACGAAGCACACCGCTTCGGAATTACGTTTCATCGCAAAAAAAGAATGAACAGCACCCTGCAATCGGAATTGGAACAAATACCCGGTGTCGGTAGCAAAACAATATTAAATTTGTTAAAACATTTTAAGTCGGTTAAACGGATTAAAGCAGCATCTTTGGAAGATTTAATAGCGGTGGTAGGTAAACATAAAGCCGGAATTTTGAAAAAATGGTTTAGGGGTAATGAGGAAAGGAGGAGTGAGGAAGGAGGAAGGAGGAAGGAGGAATGAAGAGTGAGTGACTTGTCCTGAAATAGGTTGTCACGAAAGTCAACAAAAAATAAGGACGGAAAAAATTTCATATATTTAAAAACTTTTTCTGTTATAAAAAAACGTACTTTATGGAAAAACAAAAAATGACCGAAATAGAATTTATTATATACGTAAAAGACCAACAAAGAAGTATAGATTTTTATAAAAATGTTTTACAAATATCCCCTTCATTAGATGTGCCGGGTATGACTGAATTTATATTGGCTGACAATGTAAAATTGGGCATCATGCCCGAAAACGGTATTGCAAAAATCATTTCTCCGAAAATGCCTCACCCAAAAAACGGAAACGGAATTCCTCGATGTGAACTATATTTAAAGGTAAACAACCCTACGGCATACATAAAAAGAGGAGTAGAATCTGGTGGAAAAATAATCAGTAAATTTAAAGAACGGGATTGGGGCGACAAAACCGGATATCTATCTGATTTAGACGGTCATATAATTGCTTTTGCTGAAAAAAAATAGTTTTATTAAAAATAATATTATGGACGAATTAGAAAGATTAAAAAAATATGTAGAACAACTTATTCAAGAAGAAAACAACAAGAGCATACCTGATTTTGAAGGTTATTCACCAATTGAAATGAGCCATATATTGGAGCATCCCTTTGATAATAACAGCCCGATACAACTGATTGAAACCGGTGAAGTAGATTATAACAACATGCCTTTGTTAAGTCAAATTAAACACCTGTTACAAATCGTTGAAGAAAATGGTGAGCTTAAACTTACTGCTAAAGGGTTTTTACCTACAAAAGTTGTTGCAGAAATTTATCATCAAGGATTTATTAAAAATCAATTTATTGAACTAGGGATTTCAAAACTTTATAAGGAAACAGACGCATTGGGTGTACACTTGACAAGACTAATTGCCGAGTTGTCTGGACTTGTAAAAAAACGACATAAAAAAATGAGCTTGACCAAAAAAGGTAAAGTTGAATTAAACGACAACTTTAAATTATTTAAAAGTATTTTCACGGCATACACCACAAAATTTAACTGGGCTTATAATGACGGTTTTGGAGAAAATGATATTGGACAACTTGGTTTTGGATTTTCATTAATTTTATTAAACAAATACGGTTCTGAAAAACAGAGAAATCATTTTTATACTGAAAAATATTTCAAAGCTTTTCCAAAACTACTTGAATTAAATGAACAATCCGGAAATGACAGCTCTTATCGCTGTTATTCCGTTCGCACCTTTGACCGGTTTTTAGAATATTTCGGCTTCATTAAAATTGTAAAAATATCACCTTGGGATTCAATTAATTCTATTGAAAAAACTGATCGCTTTGATAAATTGATAAAAATAATACCACCAAAAGCCGATTTGTAACATACAATTTTATAGAAATTCCGCTGAGCCTCGTAGAGGCGACACCTTTGTAACAGAAACAACAACAACAAACATATACACACCTCCCATAATAAACAGAAAAACCAAAGAATTACTAGACATAATAGACGCTCGTAAAAAATAGCATCCGTATGCTATTATTTTTCTTTACAAACTTCAACTATAATCATATCACCCCTACTGTATTCTATGGTGTTTTTTGAAGCGCATAGGATTCTTTTACAGTGAGACGCATGAGGCATGTGTCTCTACTTGTTACTTGATTCTTGCTACTTGCTAGTAATTCCTTATTTTTGCAATCTAAAACTTTTAAAATGATAAAATTCCTTCACAGCTCTTGGGCATATTTACTGATTTTGATGTATGTAGTAACTATCGCTACCTACTTTCTAGGTCTTATCAAAAACAAAGTTTTTAATTACACCCGCGAATTCCGTCTGGCAAGTTTCACCTTAATTGTTTTTACAATACAAATATTGCTAGGTTTAGCCACTTGGTTTACCTCACATTATTTTGAAGGTATCACACACGGACAAATGGGCACTTACATGAAAAATGCCACAGACCGTCTGTTGGTATTGGAACACCCTGTTATGATGATTATAGCTTGGCTATTGACTTTTTACGGTTATAACCGCATGAAAAAAGCAACTTCATCTAAAAAAATATATATGGCGATTATTATTACTTACGGCATGGCATTTTTATTGATTTTGATTCGTATTCCTTGGCATTCTTGGCTGTCCTAAAAAAATCCGGAAAATAGAAATAATCAACAAACCGCTACTGATATAGATAAAAGCCGTTCCCAAACCAAACATGTCGGCAAAGTACCCTAACAACAACGCAATAACAGAAGTCAATAAAGTACGGTATAAAGATTCGGCAGACAAGACCGAAGTCAATATTTCATTCGGTACTTCATTTGCTAAAAAACCCGTTAAAACCGGTTTACGCAAACTCTGCAAAATATAAATACCGGCAAAACCGATTAAAGCCGGCACCCAAAGTTGCCGGGTAAAAAAATACCCGCCTGCTATCCCCGCCAAAAAGCCTAAAACCAAAGTTTTATAGCTTAATTTCTGAATTTTTCCACTCAAAAACCCGGCATATTTTGATGCTGTCGCCGTCAATAAATACAGTAGCGTATAAGCCACACCTATAAACAAGCCAGTTTGATTTCCGGACAACGCGCCGGCTACAACAGGCAACCCGAGTGACAAATTTTTCATCACCGGCTGTATATAGTCTTTAGTCGCTTTTTGATATGCCGTAAACACCGCTGACGAATGCACGATAGCCAAAATTTTCGGATTTTTCAGCGCCTGCCACAGCGCCTTCAAATTGTGCATGAAATTGTCCCTGTTTTTCTTGTCCGAAAAATCCAGTTCGTCAGGATAAGACCAAACCAACAATAAATTTAGCAGATAAGGCACAATTGAAATCAAAAATATTTTGTCATAATTACCGGTCACATAAACAATCACACCTGCAACAAGCGCCGACAGTGCCGACCCGCGTTGCGAACAAGCACGCGTATGTCCGTAGTAAGCAATTTTATAGTCCGATTCGTTTTGCAACTTCAAATATTTCATTATCATACCTTTATGTGTTCCGGACCGCAAAGCATCGGCAATGCCGTAAAGCACAAATGCAATGAGAAAAACTTGATATCCCATTCCGGTGTAAAACAGAACAAACGACAGAATATAAGCCAAAAACGACAACATCAAAGATTTTTTCCGCCCGAAAGTATCGGCAATAACCCCTGTCGGTACTTCCGACACATTGATAATGATTTCACGCAAGGCATATAAACTGCCTATTTCTGTATAAGACAAGCCTTTTTGTTTGAGATACAACAAGAAAAACGCATCAAAAAACCGTAGATTTTTTAAAAATCCGTAGAAACAGAATTTGTAATATTGACGGTCTTTGGTGAAAGGCATTTTTATTGATTTCAGATTTACGATTTCAGATTTATGATTTCAGATTTGATGTACTATGTGAAATTTTTTCTTTAAGTGGCGCCTTCATCTTTGTAATATATGAACTTTACAAACATTATGAACTTTACAAACATTATGAACTTTACAAACATTATGAACTTTACAAACATTATGAACTTTACAAACATTATGAACTTTATAAACATTATGAACTTTATAAACATTATGAACTTTCAACTCATATATATCTGCAACAAATAAATCCCGGCAATACCTATCAACAATAAGGCATTCATGCGTTTAAAACCGGTCAAACCGGCTTTTGAACCGCGTTTGGCACCGAAATAATTGGCAATAAAATAGCTGACAAACAGAATAACGACCAATTTCCAGTCAATAGCCCCCTCGTGTTGGTACTTAATAAAAGCACCCATACTGACCGGTGGCAACAAAATAGCCAAGGTCAAAGCTCTGGCGTGATTTTTATTCATATTAAAGCCCATTAAAAAGATGGGTACCATCAACACACCGGCACCAATCCCGAACAAACCGCCGACTACTCCGGTAACCGCTCCGATAAAAAACACCCACCAAGCCGGAATTTTCTCGCTTTTCTTAATATGATCCGGTTTTGAAAAACCGGGAATTAATTGCATAATACCAATAATTATCAACAAAACGGCAAAAT
>JALVLX010000168.1 GCA_027032855.1 Flavobacteriales bacterium
TTTGCAATTCTTGGAAATGCGCCTGAAAAATGAAGAAAAACAAAAACCGCAAGCAGAACGCAGCGAGCTGGCATTGATTGAAAAATTGCAATTTGTTTTGGACAATAATTTTATCAGATTGAGTTATACCGAAGCCATTGAAATCTTACGCAATTCGAAACCATTTAAGAAGAAAAAATTCAAATTCCCTGTTGAATGGGGTGTTGACTTGCAAAGCGAACACGAACGCTATTTGGTTGAAAAACACTTTAAAAGCCCGGTTATCATTTATGATTATCCTGCCAAAATCAAAGCTTTTTATATGCGTCTCAACGACGACCAAAAAACCGTTCGCGCCATGGATGTTTTATTCCCCGGCATTGGCGAAATTGTTGGTGGGTCGCAACGTGAAGAACGTTTAGATGTGCTGTTGCAAAAAATGGAAGATTTAGGTATCGATAAAGAAGAATTGTATTGGTAT
Source organism: Flavobacteriales bacterium (assembly GCA_027032855.1). GTDB lineage: Bacteria > Bacteroidota > Bacteroidia > Flavobacteriales > Flavobacteriaceae > WGBX01. The sequence goes on from JALVLX010000168.1 coordinate 461, forward strand.
ATTGATACGCGACGCTTCGGAACGGCAGTTCACAGCGGTTTCGGATTGGGATTTGAACGTATGGTACAATTTGTCACCGGCATGGGTAATATCCGCGATGTCATACCTTATCCGCGCTATCCGGGCAATGCTGCTTTTTAAAGAATATGCAAACCAAACTAACATATAATTTATTCCGGATACTTATTCTTGCAACAGGATTTGCTTGGCTAACGGCTTGTTCCAACGAAGAAGTGATGCCTAAACCCAAAGCCCAGTTGCGTTTAGATTATCCGCAAGCAGAATATCAAAAGGTTGATTTTGAACATTTTAGTGTCGAGAAATCAAATCTTGCAGAAATAGAACACATTTCGGATAAAAAAATCAACTTGGTCTATCCGGCGATGAAAGCCAAAATTTATTTGACCTACAACCGGATTGATAACAATTTGGAAGGACTGTTGCGTGATGCCGAAAAGTTTACTTACGAACATACCGTCAAAGCCGATGAAATCATCACCCGCGATTATATCAATGAAAAGGATAGCGTTTACGCCACAATCAATCAAGTGACCGGTAATGCCGCTTCACAGATTCAGTTTCATGCTACGGATAGTATCAAAAATTTTTTGGACGGTTCTTTATATTTTTATGCTCAGCCAAATTACGATTCCATTATGCCGGCAGTCAAATATCTTGAAAAAGATGTGATGCATTTGGTTGAGGGTTTGCAGTGGAAACAAAATCAGGTCGCTGAGTGATTTTGTGACGAAGGAGCAAAATTGTACCGAAGCAACATGGTTTTTGAGGAAATGAGGAGTTATTCTGCTTCAATGATAACTTTGTTCGTTGATGATTGTTTGTTACTTTATACTATATCGCTACTACTAATTTGAGGAAGTGAGGAATTGAAAAGTAGGTCGCTGAGTGATTTTGTGACGAAGGAGCAAAATTGTACCGAAGCGCCGGGTTTTGATGAACTGATAAACTGATGAATTGATGAGTTTTTTTACTTCTAAGTTCTAATTTGATGAGTTTTTTAGTGGAAAGTGCCAAGTGGAAAGCGGAAAAGTGCTGTTTTAGATGATGAAATGATGATTATTATAGTTTTATGTTCATAATGTTAAATGTTCATAACGTTTGTAAAAACGCACGAGTCGTGTGTCGTATATAACTGAACCCCGAAGGGGTGACATTATTACATATAGAGAAATTGATTTTCAAAATTATCAAAACTTGCAAAAAATGTAAGTTTTGATAATTCTTATGTATATTTGCATTATGAAGAAGTTAATTGAAAGAAAAGAATATCTAGACAAATTATTTGCTTACAAAGGCAAAGATTTGATAAAAGTGGTTACTGGATTAAGGCGTTCCGGTAAATCTACTTTATTTGAAATTTTTAGAGAAAAACTCCTTTTGTCCGGCATAAACTCTAATCAAATTCAATTTTACAATTTTGAGTTGCCCGAAAATTTTTTAAACAAAACTTGGGATAGTATCTATTTTGAAATTAAAAATAAATTACAATCCGGTCAGACAAATTATATTTTTTTAGATGAAGTACAAAATATTAAAATGTTTGAAAAATTGGTTGACGGTTTATATGCTACAAAAAATGTAGATGTTTATATGACAGGGTCAAATGCCAATTTATTGTCTGGTGAATTAGCTACTTTATTAAGCGGGCGTCATATTGAAATTTCTATTTTACCGTTTTCATTTAAAGAGTATTTGGAATTTAGAGAAATTGATATCAGCAATAAATATTTGAATTACGAAGCTTTATTTTTTGATTTTGTAAACGAAACTTCCCTTCCGAAAGGTGTTGATTTGCGTAGCGAGGGTTATGATAAAATCTATGAATATCTCTATGCTTTGTATCAAACGATAATTGAAAAAGATATAACACAACGGCATAAAATTTACGACAAACGGGCTTTTAATAATTTGGTCAAATTTTTAGCCGGAAATATTGGAAGTCCGGTTTCTCCTAACAGTATTTCAAAAGCTTTGAAAGCTGATCACCAAAAAATTCATCATAAAACCATTGAAAATTATATAGAATATTTGGTCAATAGTTTTGTATTTTATAAAGTAAATAGATTTGATATTAAAGGAAAAAAGCAATTGGCAACCAAAGAAAAATACTATATTGTTGATGTGGGTTTATTAAATGTTTTGTTAGGTAGAGACCGGACAGCTGACAAAGGACATATTTTAGAAAATATTGTGTATCTGGAACTTTTGAGACGAGGTTATAAAATTTGGACAGGTAGGTTACGTCAAGCTGAAATAGACTTTACCGTAAAAAATCATTCCGGAGAAATTGAATATTATCAAGTTGCTTGGAATATTGTAAATAGCGATACCGAAAACAGAGAATTTTATCCTTTGGAATCTCTTAAAGATAACTATCCAAAATTTTTACTGACAACAGATTCTTTTACACAAAACCGAAACGGAATTATTCATAAAAATGTTTTTGAATGGCTACTGGAGTGATTGAGGAGTTATTCTGCGTTGATGATTACTTTGTTAGATAATGGTTGCTTATCACTTCATACTATATCTTTGCTACTAATTTGAGGAAGTGAGGAATTGAAAAGTAGGTCGCTGAGTGATTTTGTGACGAAGGAGCAAAATTGTACCGAAGTAACATGGTTTTTGAGGAAATGAGGAGTTATTCTGCTTCAATGATAACTTTGTTCATTGATGATTGTTTATTACTTTATACTATATCGCTACTACTAATTTGAGGAAGTGAGGAATTGAAAAGTAGGTCGCTGAGTGATTTTGTGACGAA
>JALVLX010000169.1 GCA_027032855.1 Flavobacteriales bacterium
AAGCCGTATGTTCGGATTGCGAAATCAAATACCGGAACATTCTTTGTTGTGCCTGAATTGGATGATTGATCCATTTTTGATTTCTTTTGACAACAAAAGAAGCATAAATTTTAGCTAATCTGGCTTTCAGGCTCATAAGTTAAGATTTGAAGTTAATAAAATCAGTCGGATCAACAGGGGTATCTTTAATCCAAAGTTCAAAATGCAGATGGGGTCCGGTTGTTTTTTTGCCGGTATTTCCGGACAAAGCAATCACTTCTCCTTGATTTACAAGATCACCTGTTTTTCGCAACAATTTTTGGTTGTGTTTGTAAATAGAAATTACATTATCAGGATGTTTGATAATAATTGTATTACCGGTATCGGGTGACCAGTCTGCAAAAATGACACGACCTTTGGCAATACTTTTTACCGGTGTGCCTTTTGATAAGGCGATGTCAACTGCATAATGTTTTCTTTTAGCATCAAATTTGTTGACGATTATGCCTTTTACCGGTGCCGAAAAGTCATAACTTAATGTGTTTTTTTGATGATTGATTTTAAAACGTTCTCTTTCAGCCACTTCTTTACGTAGCATGGAATCCATTTTCCCCGGAACTAATTTTAAGGTGTCAGGATTGAAGTTTTTGGACTGGTAACTCTGATTAAATTCTTCCATGGTAATTTCGTTATTCAACACTTTTTTCAGTTGATTGAGATAATAAGTGTTGACTAATAATTTTTTTTCCAAAGAATCTGTTTTTAGTTGCAGATGAATGGCTTTTTTTCTTAATCCTGTTTCGCCACTATAGCCGGGAATGTAAGTTCTGATAGGGGTAAACGCTATTAAAAATGTTGTCAAACCTATTAAAAAAAAAGCAAACAAACCGGTGAAAACAAAGACATTAAGGCGATTTAATCTAAAACTGATTTTTTCTTCGTAAGTGTCATCGTTTATAATCAGAATCCGGTAATGATATGTAAGCTTTTTAAAAAAACTATTTGATTTTTTTTTCTTGTCCTCCATGGTCAAATATTTTTGTAAAAATACAAAAATTGTTTTTGGTAAACTGATAAAATAAAAAAAGCCACCCGGTAAGGTGGCTTTATGAAATTGTTAGTCAATAAAATTATGCTTCTTTGGCAGCGGCTTTGGCTTCTTGTGCCGCTTTCATAGCTGCTCTTGACATCTTAACTTGTACAGTTACAACGTTGTCAGGGTGCATCAATTTGTATTGATCGTTTCGTAATTCAGATACATAAACTTTATCACCGATATCCAGTTTGCTGATATCAACAATAACAGCATCGGGTAAGTTTGCAGGGATAGCTTTGATTTTGAGTTTTTTCATAGTCAAATTCAATGAGCCTCCTTTGATGACACCGGGAGCGACGCCTGTTGTCTTTACAGGAACAGTCAAGGTAACTTCTTTGTCAGGGAATAATCTGAAAAAGTCAACATGTAAGATTTTGTCAGTTACAGGGTGAAATTGAATGTCCTGTAAAATAGCTTCGTGTGTAGAGCCGTCTTTCAATTCAATCACTACGGTGTGCGTTTCCGGAGTGTAAACCAATTTTTTAAACTCACGTTCGTCTGCAGAAAAATGCATGGGGTCGCCACCGCCGTATAATACGCACGGAACTCTTCCAGCATTACGTAGGGCTTTAGTTGCAGATTTGCCCACGCTTTCTCTTTTGGAGCCTTTGATAGTTAATGATTTCATTACAGTTAATTTTTAATGTTTATGATTATTTTACTTCGCTTTTGTCTTTGCAATGTCACTTTGTCGTTACATAATGAATTTTGTGCTGATAGATTTATGTGAATGAACATTGTGCATAACATCTGCAAAAAGCGAGGCGCAAGATAGCACTTTTATTTTCTTTGACAAAATTTTTCTTGGAATTGAATCTGTTACCACTAATTCTTTTAATTGAGACTCTGCAATTCGCTCTTGTGCGTTGGCTGAAAGCAGAGCGTGTGTACAGACAGCACGGACACTTTTAGCACCTCTGTCTTTCATCAGTTGTGCCGCTTTGACCAGCGTGCCACCCGTGTCAATAATGTCGTCAACCAAAACAACATTTTTACCTTTAACGTCACCAATCAATTCCATTTTACCTATAACATTGGCGCGTTTGCGTTGTTTGTAGCAGATAACCACATCACTTTTCAGGAATTTTGAGTAAGCATAAGCACGTTTTGAACCACCCATATCAGGCGATGCAATGACCAAATTATCCAAATTTAAACTTTGAATATATGGTACAAAAATAGTGCTTGAATAGAGGTGGTCAACCGGAATTTCAAAGAAACCTTGAATGGGGTCGGCGTGCAAGTCCATGGTGATTACTCTTGAAGCGCCGGCGGCTTGTAGCATGTTAGCAACGAGTTTGGCGGCTATTGGCACGCGAGGTTCGTCTTTTCGCTCTTGACGTGCCCAGCCGAAATACGGAATGACCACATCTACAAATTCAGCCGAAGCACGCTTGGCAGCATCAATCATCAACAATATTTCCATCAAATTGTCAGAAGGAGCAAATGTTGAACCGACTAAAAACACGCGTTTTCCACGGATAGATTCTTGAAAAGAGGGTTTGAATTCGCCGTCCTTAAAACGCTGGAGTTCCATTTTTCCTAGAGGTAAATCCAGGGCTTTGGCAATTTTTTTAGCTAAATCTCTACTTTGTGACGCAGCAAAAATTTTAGCTTCTTTAATTTTTTTTGAAGACATTTTTGAGATGTTATTGATGTTACAAAGATAAGGTATTTTAGTTGAAAGTTGAAAGTTATATTTCGACAAGCTCAATAACCTAAGTTGAAAGTTGCACTTCTAAGCTTTGAGAAAATCCTAAATGACCGTAAAACAATCAAATAAGAAAAATCCTGCAAATGTTTTTGCAGGATTTAATAATAAGGTATATTGTAAAAATTTAAGCAGTAACTTAGGGTATAGTATTTGTTTAGGTTTGCCTAATTAGTGAACTTATTCTATCCCCCAAGTAATTTCATAACATCCATCTCCGTTTACGTGGATGTGAACAGTCAAGTCACTTAATCCGTTTTCTTCGATATATTGCAAAATTCTTTTTGCACATTTGATACCGCTCACCATGCCACAAGCTGTACAACTCTCACTGTTTACAACTCTCACATTATCTTTCGGATTACTTTTTGTGATTAATACATAATCTGAAATTAGATTGTTTGAATTTGATAGATTTATATGAAATGTGGCAACATAATCAGATAAATTGCCTTTTGAATTAAGAGAAAGTCCAATTAATCCATTAATTGACGAGTTAATTAAATCTACAACTTTTTTTTCATTGTCATTTAAATTTTTATACTCATCATATGAAGCTATATTTACCATTTTGTGGTTTAATTCATTTTTTTTGGACACTTCTTCTAAATTTTCATTACTTTGAGAAGTGTTTTCTTTTTTACAACCTATAAATGTAAAAAAACTTATAGATGTAACTACAATGAACATTTTTAAGAAACTCTTTTTTTTCATAACTTTAAAATTTTAAAGTTAAACTTACTGTTAGATTATTGTATTTAGATACATTTGTGCGATTTACCTTATAAATAACAATACAAAGAAAAAAAATAAATAAGTTTTGCAAGAAAAAAATGTCAATTTGTGATTTTTTTTATTTTTTTAACATAAAGCATAAAATTTATTTGGTTATTTTGCCTATTATCTGATTTTTTTAAACTTAAATACCGGACGGTCGTCTTTTTTAAATGTTCAATCAAAAAGTTGCATTTGGGGGTTGAATCTACCAATCATTAAAATTTTTCTAAAAGTTGATTTATTTGTGATCAATTATTTCCTTTGCCAAATTAAAAACTAAATCTAACTGTTCTTGACGTGTGAGGTGACTGTTATCAATTTTGATGGCATCAGGAGTAATCATTAAAGGTGAGGTATCACGTTCCGAATCAATTTTATCTCTTATTATAACATTGGTCAATACGTCATTGAAATTTACGTTTTCGCCTTTTTCTAATAATTCGAGATACCGTCTTTTTGCTCTGACTTCTGGTGAAGCGGTCATAAAAATTTTGAGTTCGGCATCGGGAAATACTACAGAACCGATATCTCTTCCGTCCATAACAATACCTTTTCTTTCCCCGATTTTTCGTTGTTGTGCCACTAATTTTTCGCGAACTTCCGGTATGGTGGCAATTAGACTGACAAAATTGGATACATACATTTGGCGGATTTCTTTTTCTATATTTTGTCCGTTGAGATACACCTCTGCAAAACCTTTATCGGGATTGTATTTAAAATCTATTTGAATTTTAGCTAAATCGTTGATTAACTGCTTTTTATTGATTTTTTTTTCTGAAATTAAATTGTTTTGCAAAGCATAATAGGTTACTGCACGGTACATGGCGCCCGTATCAATATAAATATAATTGAGGGCTTTTGCCAATTCCTTGGCAAGTGTACTTTTTCCGGTAGATGAATGTCCGTCTATGGCTATGATAATCTCTTTCTTCATATTCAAAATTTGTTCAAATTGATTGTAATGCTGATAAAATTGGTGCCACTAGCGTAATTATAATTACTGTAAGCGTAATTGACTTCAAATTTATTGAGATGCAATCCGAAGCCGAAATTAAAGCCACTGCCAAAACGTTCGTCTTTTTGAGACAATTCTGCTCCGCGACGAAAATTGTAACCGGCTCTCAGGTTAAATCTTTTTCGGGGAAATAATTCTACTCCTAGGATTAAATGTCTGAAAAAATGATCCGTAAATGTAATATCTTCTTCAATAATATTACCGTTCGGATCTTGTGTATTGTGTGCCGTATTGACAAAAGCTATTTTAGGTTTTTGTATATTTTCAACAGTTACAAACCATTTAAAAGGGGCATGTAAAAAAGTTTTGGCAAAAGTCAAATCCATTTCAAAGGGTAAAGTTTCTTTGGTGCCTTGATAGGTAGTCAGTTGAAAACCGAAATTACGTGCAGTCAAACCGGTTGCAAAGCCTTTTTCTTTATTGTTATATAACAAACCTAAATCAAAAGCGATACCTGTTGCAGAGTAATTTTCCAAAGCTGATAAGATAAATTTTGTGTTGGCACCAACATGCCAATTTGAGTGCGGTATCCGGTAAGCATATCCAAGAATTAGAGCACCTTCCGAAGCTCCAAAAGTACCATGTCGTTCTCCATTGACGTCGGCGTAGTCAAAACGACCGTAATTGATATATGAAACGGCTGCGTACAAAAGACCTATTTTTTTAAACCGGTGGGCGTATGCAAAATTACCGTAATTGATGTCGCTTAAATAGTCTGTGTAATTGATACCCAACTGATTGTTTAGAGTAGAATCTAAAGTAGCCGGATTAAATGCAGGTTGAAAAATATCATTTTTTAAGCCGGTATAGACTTTACCGCCTAACGCTGCTTGCTTGGCAGATATTGACAAATTCAAAAACTTAAATGTGGCATCACCGCCGGTTTGAGCTAGGGTCAGACGGAACGAAAATAGTAAAACGGTAAAGAGAAAATATCTCATAAAAATGATTTACTTTATAAACGAATAAGATTGGTTTTTATTTTAAATTTTTTCAATACGGTTGACGTTTTCAATACCTTCAATATTTTTGAGATCATTGATGACTTGCTTGAGATGTTCCGTATTTTTTATGTATAATGATATTTCGCCTTCAAAGATACCGCCTTGCGAATTGAGATTGATGTTTTTCATATCGAGTTGTTCGTCGTCGGTAATCATGCGGGTAATATCTTTTGCCATACCGATACGGTTAAAGCCGGAAACTTTCAAGTAAACTATAAAATCATGTTTAGATGAATCAATCCAGCGGGCTGTCATAATACGGTAAGCGTAATTGGAATATAGGCTCAGCGCATTCGTGCAACTTTTTTTGTGAACTTTGATACCTTCATTGATGGTCGTAAAACCGAAAATATCATCTCCGGGTATGGGATTGCAACAATTTGCCAATGTGTAATCCAATTGTTGTTCGTCCGGTCCAAAAACGATGGTGTCGTAATTGTAGGTAACTTCATCTTTTGTAATCTGAAAATCAATAGGTTTACGACGTAGTTTCTTTTTGAAAAAATCAAATAAAACATTGGAACGGGCATTGGCAAAATTTTTCAACATTTTATTGTCAATAATACCGGCTCCTACGTTGTAAAACAAATCTTGACTGGTTTTTAGTTTGAAAAAACTGACTAAACTATTGATAGTATTATCATTATATTTGATTTTTAGCTGTTTGAGTTTACGTTGCAAAATTTCTTTACCTTCTTCAATAATTTCTTTCTGTTCCAGTTTGAGCGAAGCTTTAATTTTGGACTTAGCCCTTCCGGTAACGACATAATTCAGCCAGTTGGGTTTTGGTTTTTGATTGGGCGAGGTGATAATTTTAACCACATCACCACTACGTAATTTATAGTTGAGTTGAACGAGTTTGCCATTGACTACGGCACCGCGACAATGCGAACCGACTTCGGTGTGAATGGCATAGGCAAAATCTAATGGCGTTGAATTTTTAGGTAACGAAATAATGTCTCCGTTAGGTGTTAACACAAAAATCTCTTTTGCGTACAAGTTAAGTTTAAATTCTTCAATAAAATCAACGGCATTTTCATCTTGATTTTCGAGTAAATCTTTTAATTTATTGAGCCAACCTTCAATACCGACTTCTTCACTGCTACCATGTTTGTATTTGTAGTGTGCGGCATAACCTTTTTCGGCAATTTCGTTCATGCGTTCGGAACGTATTTGTACTTCAACCCATTTTTTTTCAGGACCTACAACTGTGATGTGTAGCGCTTCGTAACCGGTTGATTTCGGGTAAGAAATCCAGTCGCGTAAACGGCTTGGGTTGGGCTTAAAATGGTCGGTAACCGTGGTATAAATTTTCCACGCCAAAAATTTCTCGTTTTTACGGTCTGCTTTGTAAATGATACGAATGGCAAATTTATCATAAACTTCTTCAAAACTGACTTTTTTATCCCGCATTTTGCGGTATATGGAATAAACGGATTTAAATCGCCCGATGATTTTGAAATTCAAGCGTTCTTTTTTTAAAGAATCTTTAATGATGCTTGAAAAAGTTTTGATATAACGCTCTTGTTCTTCTTTTGATTCTTCTATTTTGTTTTCAATTTCTCTGTAAATTTCAGGTTCGGTGTATTTCAAACCCAAATTTTCGAGTTCGCTTTTGATGTTGTAAAGCCCCAATTTGTGAGCCAGAGGTGCGTAAATATATAATGTCTCCGAAGCAATTTTTTCTTGTTTGTGACGTGGCATACTTGCCATGGTTTGCATATTGTGCAGGCGATCGGCAATTTTGATGAGAATAACCCTGACATCTTCGTTTAAAGTCAAAATCATTTTACGGAAATTCTCTGCTTGTAATGATACGTTCTTGTCGTGTTTGAGACGCTTGATTTTGGTCAATCCGCGAACAATACGACTGATTTTTTCACCGAATTCTTTGTAAATATCTTCGTGGGTCAATTCCGTATCTTCAACCGTATCATGAAGCAAAGCGGAAGCAATGGAAATAGCGCCTAATCCAATATCGTGAGCAACAATTTTGGCTACCGCCAGCGGATGAAAAATATAAGGCTCACCGGATTTGCGTCGTTGTCCATCATGGGCATCGCGTGCTACTTCAAAAGCTTTTTTGATTAATGCTTCTCCTTTTTTATCAATTTTCTGATAATTTGAGTGCATTAAGTCGTCAAAAGCAGCTTGAATCTGCACTTGTTCTTCAGGGGAATAGTCGGTTGGCTTTTTCATAACGGCGACGGATTTAAACTAACAAAAATATAAAAAAATCTTTATATATTAAGTTGTTTTTTTTTGAATTTCTCTTTGCTTATTACTTCCTCACTTCCTCAATTCTTCAATTTCTCAACCCGGTCATTTCGGTACAATTTTGTTCCTACGTCACAAAATCACTCAGCGACCTACTTCTCATTCCTCACTCCTCATTCCTCACTCCTCATTCCTCACTCCTCATTCCTCACTCCTCAGTTCATCAATTCATCAATTCATCAAAAAAAATATCCGTATTTTTGCACTTTGCTGAAAAATGACTTTCGATGTCGCAAAACAATTTATCTAAAAAATTTAACCCCGACAAACACATTTTTATCGACGAAGCGTCGGAAAATAATCTTAAAAACGTTAGTGTTTTAATTCCGCGTGACCGTTTGGTGGTGATAACCGGCGTGTCGGGAAGTGGTAAATCCAGTTTGGCGTACGATACTTTGTATGCCGAAGGACAACGGCGTTATATCGAAAGTTTATCGTCGTATGCACGGCAATTTTTGGGAAAAATACAAAAACCCAAAGTAAAAAGCATCAAAGGGATAGCGCCGGCAATAGCCATTAAGCAAAAAGTCAACACTTCTAATCCGCGTTCTACGGTAGGTACGGCAACCGAAATTTACGATTATTTAAAACTGCTTTTTGCCCGTATTGGAAAAACCATTTCACCCGTGTCGGGGCAAGAGGTTAAGAAACATAGTGTTAGTGATGTAATAGATTTTTTGAAGCAACAAGAACTCGGTAGCCGGTGGATTTTGTCAGTAGGTTTGGAAGCACATCACGGCAAAGATATCAAAACCATAATCCGTATTTTAGAACAACAGGGTTATGCCCGTTTGAAATCGGGTAATGATATCATCAGTATTTCCGATATTTTGAAGCAAACAAAATTGCCACAGTCTTTAGAGTTGGTTGTTGACCGTATTCAGCTTAAAGATGATGCAGATTATTGGATGCGACTGTCCGATTCGGTACAAAAAGCTTTTTTTGAAGGACACGGTAGCTTAAAACTAACTGATTGGCAGACCAAGAAAGTTTATACTTTTTCACAAAATTTTGCTCTGGACGGTATGGAATTCCCTGAGCCGAGTATTCACTTATTCAGTTTTAACACGCCTTACGGTGCTTGTAAATCTTGCGACGGTTTTGGTAGTGTGTTGGGTATTGACCCGCAAAAAGTGATTCCCAATACAACTTTATCTGTTTACGAAGGGGCTGTTGCTTGTTGGAAAGGCAATAGTTTGAGTTACTACAATAATCTCTTGGTAGAAAATGCCTACAAATTTGATTTTCCGGTGCATAAGCCGTGGTTTGAACTAACAGATGAGCAAAAAGAATTGGTCTGGAATGGCAATGAATATTTTGTAGGGCTCAACGATTTTTTTGAGGAGTTGGAACAAAAGAGTTACAAAATTCAAAACCGCGTGATGTTGGCGCGTTACAGGGGTAAAACTTTGTGTCCGTCATGTAAAGGCAAACGCCTGCGTCAAGAAGCTTTTTATGTGCAGGTAGGCGGCA
>JALVLX010000170.1 GCA_027032855.1 Flavobacteriales bacterium
AATATACCGGATAATTCTCTCGCATCCATTGTTGCATTGCCGGATGCCATTGGTATTTCAAATAAGTTTGACCGGAAAACTGTCCGGTAATCATGCTTGCCAAATAAGTCATTGTTTGCACACTGCCTCCGGGATTGTAGCGTAAATCTACTATCAATTTATCGACATTTTCCGCTTTAAAGTGGTTAAAAACCGCATTAAGACGGCTGTCATAATTGGACATGAAGCCGGTATAAATCAAGTAACCGATTTTATGCGATCCGATTGTGTATATATGATAATAATGTATAGGATTTTCACTGATAACGGTCTTGTCGAGTAGTGTAGTGGTGCCGGTATCAACTAATTGTGAACCGTCCCAAGTCGCCCATTCAATATCCAGCTGCTCTTGACCAAGCAAGTCTCTGTAATTGTCAACCGTTAATTGTTGCCCATTTATTTTTCGGAACAAATCACCGCGTTGCACACCATGATGGGAAGCTTCCGTGTCGGGAATGACATACTTGACATAGGCAAAAATATTGCTTGAACTACCGGGTTCGTAAACCAAACCTATACGCATGCCGGTTGACTTGCGAACGCCTTGAAACATCTGCATCAAAGCTACGTAATCATTTACGATCCATGACCAGTGATCGACTTCATCCCGTTTGTAAATCAAACTTTCAAACAAATCTTCGGGGTTGTTGAAATTGTCTAAATACTTGTTTAATTCGGTTTGACTTTTAAACTTTTGATCAGACAAATCCGGCACATTGTCTTTCCATAAATACAGCGCATTCATGGCTTTCCAAACAAAGTTGTTGATTTCTAAAGTTTGGTCGTCTATTTGATAAGTTTCTTCTTTTTGACATCCGGTTAAGGTCAAACTCAGTAAGCCGATGATGATGTATAGTAGTCTTTTCATTAGTTGAAAGTTTTTATATCGTGTTACTTGTATTAGTTTATATAGATTCCTCGTCGTTTTTACTCCTGCGTCGTAAAAACTCTGTCGGAATGACACCGCCTGCCATTTAGAACGCCATATCATTTCAAACGCCATGTCATTTCTCATTCCTCATTCCTCCCTCCTCAACACCTCAACAATCCTACGTGTCTCAACAGCTTGTTTTACATCGTGTACGCGCAAAATTTTAGCACCATTCAGCAAAGCAATTGTATTGACGACTGTTGTAGCATTGAGTGCATCATCCGGTGTGATGTCCAATAATTTGTACAACATGGATTTGCGTGACATACCGGCCAAAACAGGGTATTTCAAGTCTGAGAACTCTTGGAGCCGGTTCAATATCTCATAATTCTGTTCTAAAGTTTTGCCAAATCCAAAGCCGGGATCCAAAATTATTTTGTCAAATCCCAAGCCGTTTAATTCTTTTATTTTTTGAGCAAAACAACTTTTGATTTCTTGTACCACATTGGTGTAAGTGGTTTGCTCTTGCATATTTTCGGGCTTGCCTTTCATGTGCATCATCACGTAAGGCACTTGCAACCGGGCAATGGTTTCAAACATTTTATCGTCGAGATTGCCCCCCGAAATATCATTGATAATATGTGCGCCTTCTTCAATAACTTCAGTAGCAATCCGGTACCGGTAGGTATCAATGGAAATGAGTGTGTCGGGAAAATGTTTTTTAATGGCTTTCAGTAGCGGTATCAGTCGCCGGCGTTCTTCGTCATAAGTTACCAGTTTGGCACCCGGACGTGACGAAAATGCCCCGATGTCAATGATGTCAGCACCTTCTTCAAGCATTTGTGCCACCCGTTTGATGGCGGTCGATTTGGTATTGTAGCGGTTGCCGTCATAAAATGAGTCGGGGGTTAGATTTAAAATCCCCATAATCTTTGTTTGGTTGAAATCAATGTTTGTCATAACGTTTATTTTGAAGCAACCGTATTGACGACTTTTGACACTTTGGGTGCTTCGTAGTTTTGCATCAGTTTGTATAGTTTTTCTATTTGGTCACTTACCAAAACCATATTGCGGTTTTCGGGTTTTAAAAAACCTTCTTTGACCATTAAATCAAATTGTGCAATCAACGGGTCAAAAAAGCCGTTGGTGTTCAGTATGCCAATGGGTTTGTGTTCTATTTGCAGTTGTCCCAATGTCAAAGCTTCCATCAGTTCGTCCAACGTACCAAATCCGCCGGGCAACGCAATATAGCCATCAACAATTTTGCTAATCGTCATTTTCCGGTCGGCCATATTTTGGCTGGTAATCATTTTTTGCACCCCGGTATGTTCTATCTCTTCGAGTTTTAAAAAGTCGGGAATGACGCCGGTAACTTTACCGCCTTCTTGCAAAGCTGCATCGGCAATGGTACCCATCATCCCGAATTTGCCACCGCCAAAGATAATTTCGATATTTTTTTTGGCTAAAAATACGCCTAAATCGTGAGCAGCTTGGGCATAAACCGGTTTATAACCGATACTGGCACCGCAAAAAATCGCTATTTTTTTCATTTGATTTTTTTATGACTTCAAATATAGAAAAAATCAATAAATATACCTATTTTTGAAGATGAGAATAAAATATAGAAATTATCATTATAAAAAAAAGTTTAATATACAATTATGAAGTCAAAATTATTATATTTATTATTGATGGGAAGTATAGTATCATCAATGATGTTGAGTAGTTGTAAGAAAAGTAAAGGTGAAGGTCCGTCTGACGATGAAGCTATTGAAAAAGGCACTTTTACTGATAGCCGGGATAACAAAACTTATAATTGGGTCAAAATTGGCAATCAGGTTTGGATGGCAGAAAATTTGGCTTATACCGGTTCAGGTATTGTATATAAGCCGGACATCGTAGAATGGATGGATATCAATTCCGGTTATAACGGTTGGTGTTATTTTGATAATAGTAGCACAAATGGTGATACGTATGGCGTTTTGTATCAATGGGATGCTGCACAAGCAGCTTGTCCGCCCGGTTGGCATTTACCTACTCAAGATGAATGGCTTGAATTAATTGATTATTTGGCTGATCATGGTTATTCTTATGATGGTTATACAGGTGTTAGGGATATTGCCAAGTCAATTGCTACAGCAGATGGTTGGGCACCTAGTACGATAGAAGGCGCTATTGGAAATTCAGATTATCCTGAAGTTCAAAATATAACCGGTTTTTCAGCTCTTCCTGCCGGTAAGCGACAGAAAGACGGGGTATTTGTTGATATTTCCACTTATGCTTATTGGTGGACAGCCACTGAAGATAATGTGCCTTATGCCTTTTATCACACCATTAATAACGATCAACCTTATGAAAATTATTCTAATGCCAATATGGGGTGCGGTTTCTCTGTTCGATGTGTCAAAGATTAAATTTTATCGCGGTGCTAATTCGACAATCGGTACTAACATTTCTTGCATTGAAATACCACCGTGCTGTAGGGTGTCTTCAAAGTAATCCACAAATTTGTTGTAGTTGTTGGGATAGACAAAAAAGTAGTCTTCTTTGGCAAAAATAAACGGACTGTTGATACCGACACTAGGCAATTTAATGTCTTCGGGTCTGTCAACGGCATACACATTTTTTTTCTCATATGTCAGGCTTTTACCTGTTTTGTAGCGCAGATTTAAGCTGGCTTCTTTCTGCCCGATGACTTTGGTTGGTCTTTTGACGTTGATGGTACCATGGTCGGTGGTGATAAACAACTTCATTTTGTTGGCTGCCGCCAGTTTGATCAGTTCAAATAATGGCGAATTGTCAAACCACGATTTGGTCAACGAACGGTAAGCTTTATCATCAGGAGCCAACTCTTTAATCAAATCCAAATCGGTTTTGGCGTGTGACAGCATATCAACAAAATTGTAAACAACCACGTTTAAATCGTAGTTTTTAAAACTACCGAATTGGTTGATGATTTTTTGTCCGAAATTATAATTTAAAATTTTGATATAGTTGGTTTTTAAATTTAGACCTAAACGCTTGATATGTGCTTCGAGAAAATCTTTTTCAAACAAGTTTTTACCGCCTTCATCCGTATCGTCTTTCCACCATTGCGGATAGTATTTTTTTAAATCCAAAGGCAATAACCCCCCGAAAATACTATTGCGAGCGTATTGTGTAGCGGTTGGTAAAATGGCATAATACAATTCTTCTTTGACCGGTTTGTAATAATCTTTAATCATCGAGGCAATGGTCAACCATTGGTCGTAACGAAGGTTGTCAATAACGACTAAAAGTGTATTGTCTTTTACTTCCGGAAACACATATTTTTTTAAAATTTGGTGTGATAGTACCGGCGATTCCTCACCATTGACCCAGTCTTCATAATTATCTTTTACAAATTTGAAAAACATTCTGTTGGCTTCTTGGAACTGTCCTTTAAGGATTTCACTCATCTGACTGTCTTGGATATGATCCATTTTCAATTCCCATTTGACCAGCTTTTGATAGAGTTGCACCCATTCGTCAAAGGTGTCTATCATGTTGATATCCATTGAAATGCGCAGAAAATCTTGTTGATAGGACAGATTGGTTTTTTCAGATACCAACTCTTTTTTGTTCAAAATTTTCTTTAAAGTCAGTAAAACTTGTTTTGGATTAACCGGTTTGATAATGTAGTCGGTTATTTGTTGCCCTATAGCTTCCTCCATAATATTTTCTTCTTCACTTTTGGTTATCATAACCACGGGCAAATGTGGAAAACGCGCTTTGATACGACTCAAAGTTTCCAAACCACCAACACCGGGCATTTGTTCGTCCAGAAATACAATATCTACGTCTTGCTTGTTCAGTTCGTCTAAAGCTTCCAATCCGCTTTGAGCCGTAACTACTTCATAATCTTTTGATTTCAAAAAAATAATATGTGGTTTTAATAAGGCGATTTCATCATCAACCCAAAGAATTCTTTTTGCCATAATTTGTTTTTCTTATGATAACGTAATTTGCTGCGAATAATTATTTATGATTGGTTATTTGATGTCGGCACTTCGGTACACCACTCCTTCGTCGTGGCACTCAGTGACCTCTATCGGTACACCACTCCTTCGTCGTGGCACTCAGTGACCTTAGTTTTAGCTTCTAATTACCCTCATCTCTCATCTCTCATCCCTTATCCCTTATCCCTCATCTCTCATCTCTTATCCAATTCGCACTTTGTCGCTTTATCGCTTTCTACTTTCCACAGAGACGAATTACAATTCGTCTCTACGCACTTTCCACTTTCAACTCATTCTATCCCATGCATCCATTTTTTCAGATACGGATTAAGCAACAGAATTAATACACCTGCAACAAAAGGCACGATGGTGAAAATCAAGAAAAAACCGGAAATACCGAATTTGTCAGCAATCCCTTCTGAGGCTTCTGCCATCAGTCCGGAGAGTTTGTTTGCCAGTCCGGTAAAAATATACCAGATACCAAACATAAACCCGGTCATACGTAAGGGGGCCAACTTACTGACATACGATAGTCCGACAGGCGATATTGCCAGTTCGCCCATAGTGTGTAATAGGTATGCCAACAAAAGCCAAACCATGCTTACGGCAGCAGTTTTAGCTCCGATAGGAATACCCGATGCACCGTAAGCCAACATTCCAAATCCGGAGCCGAGGAATAAAAAGCCGATAAAGAATTTTTGTGCTGCAGAGAGTTTGTAGCGTTGCCAAATTTTGGAATATAAAGGTGCCAAGGTGATGATAAATACAGGATTTAATATCTGGAACCATGTGGTATCTACAACAGGCGTATCAGAAAAAATCTTGTCATAAACCCGTGTAACGACCAAACCCCATATTATCATGAATGAGATAGCAGTAAACAAAATAGTCAAAGGATATTTTTTGACGATAGCTTTAGCCATGCTATAAATAACGTAGGAAAGCACTAGCATGGGTACTATGGAAATAATCGTATCGACTATTTTGTATATCAAAGCCCAATTGCCTGACAATACACGGGAAGTATAATCGCGGGCAAAGATATTCATGGTGGTACCGGCTTGCTCAAAACTTGCCCAAAAAGCAATCACAAAAAAGGCAATGATAAAAATAACTTTTAACCGGTCACGTTCGGTGCGTTCGTATTTTGGCAGGCGTTTCAGTCCTAAAATAACCAAAATGATTAAAGAAATCGGAAAGAAAATATCCGCTAAACCGAGATGAAATTCTTCTTTAAACAAGTTTAAAGTGTATATATTTTCGGATAGAAAATGACTACCGCGGGTAATCACTTTAAAAATACCGTGAACAACCCAAATTAAGGCTAAAACAACCCCTGTGCCTGCTAATATTTGGTCTGTTTGTGTAAAAGGCACGCGTTTTTTCTGTTCTTCTTCAGGCAAATCAATGGTTTTGGGTTGCGGTCTATTAGCTTCTTCACCAAAAATTTTACCGGCAAAATAAAATTGTAACAGTCCGAATAACATAAAAACACCGGCTAAACCAAACCCGAATTCCCAGCCGTAATTTTCACCTATCCAACCGACTAAAAGTGTTCCTATAAAAGCGCCGGAGTTAACGCCCATGTAAAAAATAGTATAGGCACCGTCTTTTTTGGAGCTGTGAGGCGGGTACATTTTCCCGACTATGGAGGACATATTAGGTTTGAATAGTCCCGTTCCGACAACCAGTAGCAATAAACCGATATAAAACACAAAACTCAAATCCACACCGATATTCATATCAGCAATAGCCAAAGCGGCGTGTCCTGCTGTAATTATTGAAGCGCCGACAATAACGGTTTTGACATGTCCCCATTTGTTGTCAGCCAGCCAACCACCTATCATAGGCAAGAAATATACGAGCATCACGTACCAGCCGTAGAGGGCGTAAGCCTCTTTTTTGTCCCATTGCCAACCGCCTTCGTCTAATTTGGCAGTTAAAAAGAGGATTAACAGGGCTTTCATACCGTAGTAGCTGAAACGCTCCCACATTTCGGTAAAAAATAAAACGAATAAACCAACCGGATGGCCTAAGAGCTGCGGTTGATTTTGACTTGAATATTCTTTTTGTGCCATAAAAATTAAGTTTGGTTGCTAAAATACGTTTTTTTTAGGTAAATATTGATCATTTTATGAAATAAAAAAGGAAGTGCCGGTAATCCATGACAAACGCATACTATTATTTCTAATATTTATATTATTGTATTTTAATAATGAAGTGAAACGAAAATGAGGCTGATGTTTTTCAAGCCGGTTAAAATATATTTAGAAAAAAATTTATATTTTTACAAAACTATTTTATTCAATGTATGGCAAGATATAACATACTTTTAGTCAATTTTTCTAAAAAATCCATTGTAAAATACCAAAATTTGTTAGATGATAATTTTGAATTTTGGACATCGGACAAATTGCTTCCGGAGCTAAAAATACATTTGGTATTGATACATTGGAAGTCTAAACATCTGTGTGATGATATTGTTGTATATCAACAAAATTTGCCTTATAAAACTCCTGTTTATTTATTGACCCCGTTTAATGAAACTTTGTTGCTACAATGTTTTCAAAACGGCGTAGATGATTTTATTGATGAAAACTGGACTGATGAATTGATAAAAGCTAAAATTCTGGCTTTTTTCAGTTGTCGTAAAAAGTTTAAAAAAGACAGTAGTAAAAAAATACGCATAGGCAACTTGACCATCAATCCTAAGAAAAGAAAAGTTCTTCGCAAAGGAAAAGAACTGGCATTGACCAAAATTGAATATGATATTTTAACCTTATTGGCTAAGGATATGGAAAAAATCTTTTCACGTGAAGAAATTTATGAACATATTTGGGGGCGCCACATTATAGTTGGTGAAAGAACTTTAGATGTACACATGAATAACCTGCGTAAAAAAGTAGGTAAAAATAAAATCCGTACCAAAAAAGGAGTAGGGTTTGGAATTAATCCCGGTTTGTAATTTACCAAGTCACTTTGTCGCCTTTCTTAAGATTGTAAGTGTCTGACAATCCTGCTTTTACTTCCAGTACATACATAGCCGGCAGTTTTGAAGCCAAACTTGTTTGGTCCAACGGCTTGGTGTTTTTGGCTATGCTGACTATCTGCTTGCCGGCATTGATATAAATAATGTCTAGAGGAATATAAGTGTTCTTCATCCAAAAGTAGCGCGGTTTTTCATCTTCAAAAATAAAAAGCATAGCTTGATTGTCTTTCATGCTTTTGCGATACATCAAACCGGTCTCACGTTCGTATTCATCTCTTGCCAATTCTATGTCAAATATGGCTTTTGTTTGTCCCAGGCTGTCAACAATACTCAGGCTACCTTCCTTCGTAAAGTTAAGGTAATCATCATTATTATTTACCTGCGTATTGTTTTTAGAACTATTTTGACAGGCAGTTAATAAAAAAATACTTACTAATAATGTATAAAGAAATTTCATATAAATAGATAAATTTTTTTATAAATATAAACACTAGCTTGCCATAGAATGCCACCCCAAATAATTCCGCCAAGTATATCCAAAGGATAATGCACCCCAACATAGATGCGACTATACATAAACAGTAGCCACCAGATAATCAAGATATAAATCCAACGGGTTTTATGCCGTAGCAAGTAAATGCTAAACCAAACAAACAGGGTAGAGTTGGAGGCGTGCCCGGAGATAAAACTGAAATTGTGCGGATGCATCAAAGCGCGAATATGGTCACTTAGTCCCGGATCTTGTGAAGGACGTAGCCGGTGAAAATAGGCTTTGAAAAAATTGGTTGTTTGGTCGCAAATTCCTAAAAATAAAGCGATTATAATAATGGAAATCAATGCTTTGCGCCAACCTAAATAGTAAAAGTAGCCAATAGTGACAATGAGGTATAAGAAAATCCAGTTTTTCTGATTGGTCACAAACAGCCAAAAGGTGTCAAAAGACGTGTCGCCTAAACTGTTTAAAAATTCAAATATTTGCCGGTCCCATTGCAGTATTTGATCCATTATTGTCGTTTAACGGTATTGGTAATTTCTTCTTTGATGTTCATTATTTTTTTAGTGTCTTTAATGTCTTTTTTGAGCTTTTCAATGGCTTCAGTATCCAGTCCGGCTTTTTGAGTTTCTTTTATCATTTCTTTTTTGATATTGTTTGAAGCATCACGCAACTGACGGATACCTTTTCCTAAATTTCTGGCAATTTCCGGTAACTTTTCGGGACCGAAAACCAATAACATAATAAACAAGACAAAAAATATTTCACTATAACTGATAAACAATAACATCGGAATAATTTTTTTACAAAGATAGGGATAATTAGTTGAAAGTTGAAAGTTAAAAGTTAGAAAGTTCAGGGCAAACGCATTATAAAAAAATAAAAAAATAAAATATTTATTTTATGCCAAAAACAACTATATATTAGTCTAATAAATCGTTTTTTTTA
>JALVLX010000171.1 GCA_027032855.1 Flavobacteriales bacterium
AATTGTGCATCGTCTTTGACTGCTTTGTCAGTAATATCTTTGTAAGCACCATCGTTAAAAATGACACAATTTTGCAAAATTTCAACCAAAGCAAATCCTTTGTGCTTATCTGCTTCAATATATAATTTGGTTTGCAATTTGGCATCATTACCGGCAGCTCGCGCAAAGAATTTGGCATGTGATCCAATGGCTAATTCTCCCGGATTAAAAGGTGCTTGCACATTACCGTAAGGTGACGATTTGGTTTTTTGTCCTAACAATGAAGTAGGCGAAAATTGACCTTTGGTCAAACCGTAAATTTCGTTGTTAAACAAGATATAATTCAAATTGATATTACGACGAATAGCATGGATAAAATGATTACCACCAATAGCCATCGCATCACCGTCACCGGAAGCTACCCAAACGCTAAGGTTCGGATTGGCTAATTTGGTACCTGTAGCAATAGCAGCTGCACGACCGTGAATACCGTGAATACCGTAATTGTCCATATAATACGGAAAACGTGAAGAACAACCGATACCGGAAATAAAGACGATATCTTCTTTTTTTCTACCTATTTCGGGTAATGCTTTTTGAATAGATCTCAAAATGACGTAGTCGTCACAACCCGGACACCATCTGACATCTTGGTCACTGGCAAAATCTTTAAATGTATATTTTATATTTGTTGTCATAACTATTCGGCTTTAATAAGTTTTTTAAATTCATTCATCAGTTCGTCCGTTCCTAACGGCAAACCTTGTATTTTATCATATTTATTGTAAGTATATTTCGGATAATTCATACGCAACAAGTCGGCGAATTGTCCTTTGTTTAATTCGGGAACGATAATTTTTTTGTATTTTGAAAAAACTTTATCTACACCGTGAGGTAACGGGTTGATATAAGAGAAATGTGCATATCCTACTTTGCATTCCGGATTTTCTTCTCTAAATCGTTTTACGGCTGTTTTTAAACTACCGTAAGTACCACCCCAACCGACAACAAGCAAATCACCTTCTTGGTCAAATTCTGCTTCGAGTGGCGGGATAAAATCTTTAACTTTACGAACTTTCTCTGCTCTCAATTCAACCATCTCTTGGTGGTTTTGAGGGTCGTGCGAAACAGTTCCTTCAATTTTATCTTTTTCCAAACCACCGATTACGTGTTCCAATCCGGGAGTTCCGGGAATTGCCCAAGGACGTGCCAAAGTTTTAGGGTCACGTTTATACGGATGGAAATCTTCAACAAACTCCGTGATACGATAATTATCTATATCGGGCATTTCATCTAAAGTTTTGATACGCCAAGGCTCCGATCCATTTCCGATATAACCGTCAGTCAATAAAATAACCGGTGTCATGTGTTCCAAAGTCAATTTGGCTGCCATATATGCCATATCGTAACTGTCGGCAGGTGATTTGGCGGCAATCACAATAACCTGACTTTCTCCGTTACGTCCGTACATGGCTTGCATCAAGTCGGATTGTTCTGTTTTGGTAGGCAAACCGGTTGAAGGTCCACCACGTTGTACATCTACAACCACCAAAGGAATTTCAAGCATAACCGCCAAGCCCAAAGCTTCACCTTTAAGAGCCAAACCGGGACCTGAAGTAGTCGTAATAGCTAATTTTCCGGCAAAAGAAGCACCAATTGCCGAACTGATACCGGCAATTTCATCTTCTGCTTGAAAGGCCTGCACATTCAAATGACGCCATTTGACCAATTCATGTAAAATATCAGTTGCAGGCGTAATAGGATAAGAACCTAAAAATAATTCCAATCCCGCTTTTTTGGCAGCAGCCATAAATCCCCAAGCAGTTGCTTGGTTACCCATAATAATACGGTAAGTACCTTTTTGTTTTTCTGCTTCACCTATAATATAATGTACAGGCATCAATTCTAAAGTATCGGCAAAATGATAACCGGCTTTTAAAGCTTTGATATTCGCATCAACCACAACCGGTTTCTTTTTAAATTTCTTTTTTAAGAACTCTTCTGTGTATTTTGGATCTTTGCTGTATAACCAATATAACATTCCCAAAGCAAACATGTTTTTACTACGGGTCATACTTTTGCTGTCCAATCCTGTATCTTTTAATGCTTCACGCGTTAAAGACGTCATAGGAACAGGAACTACTTTGTAATTAGACAAAGACCCGTCCTCCAAAGGATTAGAATCATATTTGGCTTTTTGCAAATTGCTTCTTGTAAAAGCATCGGCATCGACAATAACCATTTGTCCGGGTTTTAAATCCTTGATATTGGTTTTCAAAGCTGCCGGATTCATGGCTACCAACAAATCCAAATCATCACCGGGCGTACTTATTTCAGTTTGTCCGATATTGACCTGGAAACCTGACACACCGTATAAACTACCTTGTGGTGCTCTGATTTCTGATGGATAATTAGGGAAAGTTGCCACATCGTTTCCTAACAATGCTGCTGAAGTAGAGAACTGCGTTCCGGTTAATTGCATACCGTCACCTGAGTCCCCTGCAAATCTAATCACTACGTGATCGAGTGTTTTTGTATCTTTTTTTAAAGCTTCTGTGCTCATGAAATTATGTTTTTTTCAGTATTTTGACAAAAATAGAAAAATAAAGATAGGAGCATATTGACTTTTGTTATTTTTTTTTAAAACTATTTACTTTTTTTCATTGTCGAAAATATCAATACTTATTTTGTCAAAATAACATTTTCAAGGTGTTTTTTTGTTTATTTTTCAGCAAAAACAACTACTTGCTGAATTTTAAAAACCCGACAGGTAAATAATTATTTTTTTAAAAGTAAGTGACAAATAGTTGTAAACTAAAATCAAAGTTTGATCATTTTCTTGACAATTGAACCTTTATCTGTTTTAATAACTAAAAAATAAGTCCCTGACATCAAATTCGAAACTTGATATACACCGGAATTATGATGCAAAAACTCAACTTGTGTTTGTCCCAATATATTCACAATTTTAATCTTATCAATCTTTAATTCATCTGACACAACATAAATATAATCTGTAGCAACAGAAGGATAAACTAAAATTTTATTTACCCAATAATCATCAACAACATTGGATTGTATAAGTGTAATTGTTGGTTCATCGGGTATGGTATTTGTGGCATCTGCATCAGACAAAGTCGTATAAGTCGTGCCTTGAAAATCAAAGGTTCCGGTTGCTTGATTACTAACTTGTCCGGCATCAATATCTGCTTGTGTAA
>JALVLX010000172.1 GCA_027032855.1 Flavobacteriales bacterium
CTTTTTGTAGGGTCAAACAAAAAATTGTATTTAAAACCGGCAACTACCGGTCCGTAATGATAACCCAAAGCTCCGAACAAAGCCGGCGACCAAAACTTTTTGGAAATATTGTTATAATTTTGATTAACATACAAATTTTCATATTCCAACGATACTTCCATTTCTTTTATAGGATAATATAGAGCCATACCGTTATAACCGTAAATATGGTATTTATAATTGACACCGTAATATGACTTATTGGATTTCAGGTAAGTATATTGTACGCCGGCACCCAATTTGAATTTGTTTGAAAGATGATAAATCATACCGGGTTGCAGACTGATATATGTATAACCGGTTCCCAAACTCAATCCAAAGCCCCCGTAAAAGCCGATTTTTTTTGATTTTTTTTGAGCATTGGATTGCAATGAAAGTAATAATAAAATACTGAGAAGTAGAATTTTAGGTTTCATATTATTTAAGTTGAAAGTTAAAAGTTAAAGGTTGAAAGTTAAGTTTGTGCTTCATAGATTGTTTGCTAACAGTTGTATATATTTTCACAAATATAACGGATTTTGGTGTTCTGTGATCTAGAAGGTTTTACAAACCTGCCGCCGGAACTTATTAAAAAATTAAAATCGAAAGCCCTTTTCATTTTATAAACCTTTTTTACAACCTCGTCTCTACAAAACTATCTTATTTTACTGAAAAAAGCAAAATATTAGTTACTAACTTATCAACTAATTAGTATTTTTGCTAAAAACAAAGCCATGTGTTTACAACAAAATGATTTAGTAGCTTTGGTTAGCCCCGCAGGATATTTCTCTGACAAACAGATTGTTAATCAAACGCAAGCATTATTACAAAAATGGGGGCTACGGTCATACATCGCGCCAAATGCTTTAAAACAAGCCGGACATTTTGCCGGAACGGATGATGAACGTTTATCCGACCTGCAAACAGCAATGGATAGCCCGGAAGTGAAAATGATTTGGGCATTGCGTGGGGGCTATGGTAGTATCCGCATTGTTGACCAATTGGATTTTACAAAATTCAAAGATAACCCAAAACTTTTAGTAGGTTTTTCCGATATCACCATCTTACATCAAAAATTTCAACAAGAAGGTTATGAAAGTCTGCACGCTTTGATGCCTGTACAGTTGAAAAATAAAATCCCTAAAGAAGTTATCAAGCAAACCAAGAAAGCCATGTTTGAAAACCATATATCCTACAATTTTGACACCAACGGGTTTACTACTGATTTTACAGAAGTAAGCGGTAAAGTTACAGGCGGTAATTTGGCTAATTTGTACAGCTTACTTGGCACTAATTTGGATTTTGATACAGCCGGTAAAATACTTTTTATAGAAGATGTAGGAGAACAATTATATAATATAGACAGAATGATTATCGGCTTAAAGCATGCAGGAAAGTTCAAAGGTTTAAAAGCTTTATTGGCCGGACAGTTTACAGATATACCTGACAATGAACCGGCTTTTGGAAAAACTTTTGAAGAAATTATTTTAGAGCATGTTCCCTCCGGATTACCGGTTATATTCGATGCACCAATTGGACATATTACAGCCAATTATCCCTTGATTTTGGGAAAAAATTTGACGATTACCAAGCAAAACGACACCATACATTTAAGCCAATAATGAAAAACAAAACAATATCTTTAATCACAAAGACCAATAATAGGAATAGAGATTGCGGTCATCTCCCCCTGCCCTACGAAGGTTTTCCGTAAAATTTGAGTGGAACAGACGTTAAAGACAATCTGCTGTTTGAGCATAACCAAAGCGATTTATAGAAATTGATATTTTCAATCAAGCAGAAATGTACTTATTTAAAATAAAAGCTTGTGCGAGTTCAGATTGTCTAGGGAGTGGAGCGTAAAATTTAGGAAAAGTTTCGTAAGGCTAGACTTTTTTGTTACTTTTTTTGGCAATGCAAAAAAGTAATGATATAATAAATAGTCTAAAAACGAAAATGACAATTAAATTTCTGTCATTTCGACAGAGTTCCGGCAACACCGGAACTATGAAAAATCTATTGTTTGCCAAACACAACAACCAAAAGTAGAAAATGAAAAACAAAACAATTCTATATAAAGACCTCGGTTTAACGGATTATCAAAATGCCTTTGACATTCAAACCGCTTTGTTTGAAAAAACCAAGCAAATAAAAATTGAAAATAAATACCGGGAAAAGCAAGTAACAACAGAAAATTACTTGATATTTACCGAACACCCACATGTTTACACATTGGGCAAAAGTGGCAACGAATCAAATTTGTTGATAGGTGAAGCTGAAAGACAACAACGTCGAGTACAATTTATCAAAACCAATAGGGGTGGCGACATTACTTACCATGGTCCCGGACAAATAGTCGGTTATCCCATCATAGATTTAGATAATTTTGATTTGGATATTTTGGCTTATATGCGTTTGCTGGAAGAGATGATAATCAGAGTTTTGTCAAACTACAACATCAAAGGCGAACGCAGTGAAGGCGAAACCGGTGTTTGGCTGGATGTCGGCAAACCACAAGTAAGAAAAATCTGCGCCATGGGGGTCAAAACCAGCCGGTGGGTAACCATGCATGGATTTGCTTTAAATGTTGATACGGATTTGTCTTACTTTAATCATATTATCCCTTGCGGTATCAAAAATAAAGGGGTCACTTCCCTTCAAAAAGAATTGGGATATACCCCTGATAAAAACGTTTTAAAACAACAAATATTGACGGGACTTGCCGATTTGTTGGGAGCTGAAATTAGAGGTACTGATTTTTAACGTTCAGTATATACGCCGTAGCGGGCTTATATTCTCTTGTTTTTCAATTTAGAACCAAATCCCGCTAGGGTGTATATGCATTGTTAGCGGTTCGGCGTTTTTTTTATTTTTTTTGTTGTTGTAGAGACGTTTTGGCAAAACGTCTCTACGCGCACGGGGCGTTTGTTTGTTTTTTGTGCCGGTTTTTTGGTAGAGACGCCCAATTTGGGCGTCTCTACGGGCGCGGTGAAAAAAATTATCCCGAAAATCCCGCGAAATTTTATAAAAATCAACCCCCCTACCCCCCTTGTCAGGGGGGAATGTGACGGAATCACAACCACAATCCCCGGTTATTCCTGTCGCGTTCCCACATTTGCGGGTTGTAAATGATATATTCGCGGATACGGTTTAATTCGTCATCGTTACGGATAATGCGG
>JALVLX010000173.1 GCA_027032855.1 Flavobacteriales bacterium
TTTTTACTTCCCAATTGGCAATGGCACTCAATAAAAGTTTTTCAATGATTGAAGCACTTTTATTGGGCGTAAATTTCAAAACTGCAAGAGCCTTGGCAACATCCATACCTCTAACCAAATCAACAACCAATTTGGTTTTCTTGGCTGAAACACCGTGATTATCCAAACTTGCAAAAGCAACTTTCTTTCTATTTTCTTTGATGGCTTCCGCCATTAAGTGTTTTCTTTTTCCCATAATCCCTATTTTTTGCCTTTATTTTTTTTATCTCCGGCGTGTCCTCTAAAACTTCTGGTAGGGGAGAATTCTCCTAATTTGTGTCCAACCATGTTTTCTGTAATATATACCGGAATAAATTGACGTCCGTTGTGAACAGCGATAGTCTGTCCTACAAAATCAGGTGTAATCATCGAAGCTCTTGACCAAGTTTTAATCACGGTTTTTTTACCGGACTCAACATTGGCGAGAACTTTCTTCTCTAATTTATAATGAACATAAGGTCCTTTTTTTAACGATCTAGCCATATCTTATTTCTTTCTACGTTCAATAATGTACTTGTTACTATATTTCTTTTTAGATCTGGTTCTGTAACCTTTAGCAGGAATACCGTTTTTAGATCTAGGATGTCCTCCTGAGGCACGACCTTCACCACCACCCATGGGGTGATCAACAGGGTTCATTACTACCGGTCTTGTTCTAGGTCTGCGACCTTTCCAACGACTACGTCCGGCTTTACCTGACACCTCCAATTGGTGATCTGAGTTAGACACAACACCAATGGTTGCAAATGCTTCCGACAATACCAAACGGGTTTCACCTGAAGGTAATTTAATCGTTGCATATTTTCCGTCTCTTGCCATTAACTGTGCAAAAGTACCGGCACTACGGGCAATTTGTCCTCCGTGACCCGGTTTCATTTCAATATTGTGAATAATTGTTCCTAAAGGAATTTGCTTTAAAGGTAAAGCGTTACCTGTATCAGGGGTTGCTTTCTCTCCGGACATAATAGTTTGTCCTACTTGTAATCCGTTAGGCGCAATGATATAACGTTTTTCACCGTCTGCATAAACAACCAATGCAATAAACGCCGATCTGTTGGGATCATACTCAATGGTTTTAACCGTTGCGGGAATACCAACTTTGTTGCGTTTAAAGTCAATGATTCTGTATTTTTGTTTATGTCCACCACCTCTGTGAGGAGCAGTGATTCTTCCTTTTTTATTTCGACCTCCGGACTTTTTCTTGGGAGCCAAAAGACTCTTCTCAGGCTTATCAGTTGTAATCTCTGCAAATTGATTTACAACTCTAAAACGCTGTCCGGGAGTTATCGGTTTTAATTTTCTTACTGCCATTTTCTTAAATATTGTTATAGAAATCTATACTTTGTCCGTCTCCAATTTCAACAATTGCTTTTTTGTAAGCATTTGTTTTTCCGGTTACAACGCCACTTCTGGTATAGCGTGTTTTTCTTTCGGGTGGATAATTCATAGTTCTTACCTTTAATACATCCACGCCGTATAAATCTTCTATCGCTTTTTTGATTTCAATCTTATTAGCTCTCTTATCGACAACAAATCCGTAGCGGTTAAATTGCTCGGTTTCGTTCATCATTTTCTCCGTTAAAATCGGTTTTTTTATAATACTCATAACACGCCTTTTTTAAAATTTTGCTTCAATTTCGTTAATTGCGTCTTCAATTAAGACCAATTTTCCGGCATTTAAAATGGCGTAAGTGTTTAAGTTTAAGCCATTTACAACTTTTGATTTCGGCAAATTGCGTGATGACAAATATACATTTTTATTTGGATTTACAAACACAAATGTGGACTTTTTATCATCTAACTGTAAGGATTTCAGTACTTCAACGAAATTTTTGGTCTTCGGTGTGTCAAAATCGAATGATTCAACCACCATAATATTACCATCTTTCATCATCGCACTCAATGCCGATTTACGAGCTAATCGTTTGAGTTTTTTATTCAATTTGAACGAATAATTTCTCGGTCTGGGTCCAAATACTCTTCCACCACCTTTGTACAAGGGGTTTCTGATAGCACCTGCTCTAGCGGTACCGGTTCCTTTTTGTCTTTTTATTTTGCGGGTACTTCCTTTAACTTCACCACGTTCTTTGGCTTTGTGTGTACCTTGACGTTGGTTGGCTAAATATTGTTTTACCGCCAAATATATCGCATGCTCATTGGGCTCTATTCCGAAAATTTCTTCGGAAAGCTGAACGGTTCTTCCGGTCTCTTTGCCTTTTATATCATATACTTTCAGTTCCATCATTTCTTAATTATTAAATAAGCATTTTTATGTCCGGGAACACTCCCTTTTACGATTAAAAGATTTTTTTCAGGAATGATTTTCATCACTTTTAAGTTTTGAACAGTAACTTTTTCGTTACCCATATGGCCTGCCATACGCATTCCTTTAAAAACTCTCGAAGGATCAGATGAAGCGCCGATAGAACCCGGTGCTCTCAATCTGTTGTGTTGTCCGTGTGTTGCTTGTCCGACACCGGCAAAACCGTGTCTTTTAACAACCCCTTGGAAACCTTTTCCTTTTGAGACGCCGGAGACATCAACGAATTCGCCTTCTACAAAGACGTCTTCTACTCTGACTTCATCTCCTAATTTTAACTCTTTTTCAAAATCCCGGAATTCAACGACACGTCTTTTAGGAGATACACCTGCTTTCTCAAAATGACCACGGAGGGCTTTTGGGGTGTTTTTCTCTTTTTTGTCATCGAAACCGAGCTGCACAGCATCGTACCCGTCAACTTCTTCGGTTCTGACTTGGGTAACATAATTCGGACCAGCCAATATCACTGTTACAGGGATATTTTTACCATTTTCATCGAAAATGCTGGTCATTCCTACTTTTTTTCCTATTAAACCCGACATTATGTTATCTTATATTAGTTAATAATTCTATCAAACTTTAATTTCTACTTCTACACCACTAGGCAATTCCAATTTCATGAGTGCATCAACCGTTTTAGGTGAAGAACTGTAAATATCCAACAAACGTTTGTGGGTATTGAGTTCAAATTGCTCTCTTGATTTTTTATTGACGTGTGGCGAACGAAGTACCGTAAAAATTCTTTTGTGCGTGGGTAAAGGTATCGGACCTGTTACGACTGCACCGGTTCCTTTTACGGTTTTTACGATTTTTTCGGCAGATTTA
>JALVLX010000174.1 GCA_027032855.1 Flavobacteriales bacterium
TTGCTAAACAAAATGCAAATTTTTATTCAAAATTTTCTTCAATCAGCTTTTTGGCTGTTTCCACATGTTCTTCAGGTACCCAAATTCTAACGTCTGCGACGCTTGTATCGGGGAACATGGCGTTGGCAATGACGTTTTGTAATTGCACGGGTATGTCATTGATTTCCATTAAATTTTTGACCAATTGGGCTTCCATGCCGTCACTGCAACTATAGACTTGTTGCCATTTGATTACAGGTTCTTGATTATTCATAAAGCGACAATATTTGATTAGTATGTTCTTTGGTTTTGACTTTTTTGATAACATGTTCAATCATGCCGTTTTCATCAATGATAAAAGTGGTACGATGGACACCTTCATATTCTCTGCCGTAGAGTTTTTTAGGTCCCCAAACGCCGTAAAGTTTGATAAGTTTCTTTTCATCATCGGGGATTAACGAGAAAGGCACATTGTGTTTGTCTTTAAATCTTTTTTGACGTTTTTCGTCGTCGGGGCTGGCACCTACAATGTCAAAGCCTTTGCTTTTGAGCAGGTCATAATGCGTTGCCAAATTGACTGTTTCCATTGTGCAACCGGGTGTCATGGCTTTGGGATAAAAAAACAAGATTAATTTTTTGCCTTTAAAATCCGCTAATTTGACGGTTTGTCCCAAACAGTTGACGGCTTCAAAATCAGGTGCTTTATCGCCGGGATTGAGGTGTGTCATAATTTGTCTATTTTTGCATTCATACAAAGATACGAATAAATGACCAAAAAAGAAAAAGTGCAAATTATTATGGATACGTTGCAACAACTGTATCCCAATCCGCCAATTCCATTAGACCATACCAATCATTTCACTTTTCTGATATCTGTTTTGTTATCCGCCCGTGCTACGGATGCGATGGTTAACAGAGTGACACCGGAATTATTTCAATTGGCTGACAATCCGTATGATATGCAAAAGTTGAGCGTGGAACAAATCAGGCAGATTATCAAACCCGTAGGGCTGTCACCGCAAAAAGCCAAAGCCATACACCGCTTGTCAGAGATATTAGTAGAAAAATATCAAGGCAAAGTGCCGGATAGTTTTGAAGCTTTGGAATCATTGCCGGGGGTCGGGCATAAAACAGCAAGTGTCATTATGAGTCAGGCATTCGGGCAATCGGCATTTCCGGTTGATACACATATCCACCGCCTGATGACACAATGGGGTTTGACTAACGGCAAAAGCGTGACACAAACCGAAAAAGACGCCAAAAGATTATTTCCTAAAGACAAATGGAACGATTTACACTTGCAAATGATTTACTACGGGCGGGAATATGCGCCGGCGCGTAGTTATAAGCCGGAACGGGATATTATAATGCAGAAGATTTCAAAGAAATAACAAAAAAGCCACCGGAATTTTTGGTGGCTTTTATTGTATAAATTGTTTAAGATTATTATTCTGTGTAATATACAACAATTGATTTTAATAAACTGTCGGTGCCACCTGACCATACATCACCGGAAACAGGTTGCATAACGATTAAGTATTGAAAATTTAGACTAACAGCTCCGGGATAATTAAAATCATGATACCTTACTTGATTTGAAGCACCACTAGTTGTATAACTGCCTATTATATAGCTGCTGCCATTATATATTGCCGAATATCTCATAAACTTTATGACGTAATTGTTAGAAGAATTATCTAAATAGTTTACCCTTACTCTTGAGAAATGAGCCCCTGCAGGTAAATTAATAGGTATGGATATAGTATATTGACTGGGAGCTTGAATATTAAGATAAGCACCAGTAGTAGGGAATTTTCTAAGGTTATCACGTATGTTATGATGGCTAACTACTGCATTTAAAGCGCCTAGCGTAAGAATTTTACTTTGAGCTGGTAAACTATTACTCCAGTGCCCTTTACCATTAGCATCAGATACTAATATTTTTCCGGCACCTTGTGTGCCGTCTTTGATGTACAACGAACCATTAATGGTCACTTCATCCGTCGAAAAATCACCGCCTATAAGCGGGGTTGAAGAGTTGGAATTTTCAATATATAATTTATTGCTGCCGGTTTCATTATAGCCTGATTTGTAACCAATAAAGATATTTCTGTTTCCTGTTGAAAGATTATATCCTGCTTTATATCCCAAGGCAATATTAAAATTGCCGGATGTCAAACTATTTAAAGCATAATTACCAATTCCAACCGAATAATCGGAGTTTACTGCATTAGGCATTACATTACGTCCAACGGCTACCAATTCTTTATAATCTTGGGCATTAATACCTGAATTACTTCCTAAATAAACACCATTAACAGTAGTTCTGGCATCGGATAAATCGTTGATAGATTGTACGTCGTCTGTACTGTCGGTGTCCCAGTTGGTAAAATCAACGCCGGTGCCGTTTGTGATGCTCAATTGGGTGCCGCTTAAAGATAAATCTTGTAACTCGTTAGTTGCATCGTGGTCGGCATCGTCGGAATCTTTGATATAGCCCATAGCGGCAATGTCAGAATCAGACAAATGCGTATCGCTGTCTGTAACACTGCCACCGCCGTTAGATAATGTTATGGTATTACCGGTTTTACTGATAGTTTGTATTTCATTTGCGGGGTCATGGTCGGCATCATCGGCGTCTTTGATGTACCCCATAGCAGAGATGTCGGCATCGGACAAATGCGTATCGCTATCGGTAACACTGCCGCCGCCGTTAGACAATGTTATGGTATTACCGGTTTTACTGATAGTTTGTATTTCATTAGCCGGATCGTGGTCGGCGTCGTTTACATCATCGCCGTCAGAAAGTCCGGCAGGCACGTTGCTTAAATCGCCAAAATCGCCACTAAATACATTGCCGGCTTTTTCGGCATATTTGGCATAAGGTACATATTTGAATTCGGTAGTACCAAAATCTTGATAACCGCTACCGGTGTTGATTTCCACTTTTAAGAAATAGGGGTTGCTACCCCAGTCAATAGTGCTAAAATCTCCTGAAACAACACTACCTTCACCTATATTAAAGGCAATAATGCCGTTGGCATCGGTATTAGCGGTTTGCGTTTCTTGATATACGGACGTTGTACCGTTTTCCAATACGGTAAACTTGATACTAATCACTTGATTAGACAGTACGTTACCGTTGTCGCTGATTAAAGCTTTATAATTAAAGCCGTTTTGGGCTAACATAAATGTATTAGCC
>JALVLX010000175.1 GCA_027032855.1 Flavobacteriales bacterium
CCAAAAAAATCCCGCGAAAATTGTGAAATCCCCCAAAATAATTATTTTTGTAATGATTTTGTAAAATATCGCCCCGCACCCCGCCCGTCCGTAGAGACGCGATGCATCGCGTCTCTTTTGTTTTGTATTTGTATTTTTCGCGGGATTTTAGAATAATCTAATTTCGTAATAAAAAAACGCCGAACCGCTAACAATGTATATACCCCATAGCGGGATTTGTGCCTAATTGTTTAGTCGGTGCTTCCTTGCACCGCAAAAATTCTGCGAATTTTTGTCGGTAGATAATTTATAAAATTCGCAGAATTTTTGCTATCTTTGGTGAGTAAATCAAAAACAAGAGAATATAAACCCGCCACTGCGTATATACGTGCCCGTTAAGTATAATAAAAAAAGGAAGCTTTTTAGCCTCCTTTAGTGTGTGTTTTGAGTTAAGTTACCCTATAACTTTCTTTTGACTTCGTAACTTTGATATGCTTCTACAATGTCACCAATTTCAATGTTATTATAGTTTTTAATCATCAAACCACATTCATAACCTTTTGACACTTCTTTGACATCGTCTTTAAAACGTTTCAATGATGCCAATTCGCCATCGTAAATAACAATACCTTCACGTATTAATCGTACTTTGGAGTGGTTATAAATTTTACCGGAAGTTACCATACACCCGGCAACAGTTCCAACTTTAGATATTTTAAAAGTTTCGCGCACTTCGACAGTTCCCGTAACCTCTTCTTTAATTTCAGGTGACAACATACCTTCCATCGCTTCCTTCACATCATTGATAACATCATAGATGATAGAATATGTTTTAATTTGTACTTGTTCTTGCTCTGCCAAGCGACGCGCCGACATGGAAGGACGGACATTAAATCCGATAATGATGGCATCAGAAGCAGAAGCCAAGTTGACATCGGTATCTGAAATCTGTCCAACGGCTTTGTGAATAATATTGACATTGACATTTTCGGTTGATAATTTTTGTAACGAATCGGACAATGCTTCAACAGAACCGTCAACATCTCCTTTGATAATCAAGTTCAGCTCTTTAAAGTCTCCCAATGCAATACGACGGCCTATTTCATCCAGCGTAATATGTTTTTGCGCTCTTAACTGTTGTTCTCTGATAATTTGATCACGTTTTTGCGCAATACGTTTAGCTTCACGTTCATCTTCATAAACTTTGAAACGGTCACCGGCTGCAGGCGCACCATCCAAACCAAGTACCCTGACGGGTGTTGAAGGTTCGGCTTCTTTGACACGGTTATCACGCTCATCATACATCGCTTTGACTTTACCGTGATATTTACCGGCTAAAACATAGTCTCCTACTTTAAGCGTTCCGTTTTGCACCAACATATCCGCTACATAACCACGACCTTTGTCTAGCGCTGCTTCCAATACCGTTCCAACTGCCGGTCTGTTAGGATTGGCTTTAAGATCGAGCATTTCGGCTTCAAGGACAATTTTTTCCAATAATTCATCAACGCCTTGTCCGGTTTTGGCCGAAATTTCTTGAGATTGGTATTTCCCGCCCCAGTCTTCAACCAACAAATTCATATTTGCCAATTGCTGTTTGATATTATCGGGATTAGCAGCCGGACGGTCAATTTTGTTGATGGCAAAAATCATAGGTACTCCGGCGGCTTGTGCGTGACTGATAGCTTCCTTGGTCTGAGGCATGATATTGTCATCAGCAGCAATAACGATAACCGCTACGTCAGTTACTTTGGTACCGCGAGCCCGCATAGCCGTAAAGGCTTCGTGACCCGGCGTATCAATAAACGTCAGTTTTTCGCCGTTATCTAACAGCACCTTATAGGCACCGATATGCTGAGTAATTCCGCCTGATTCACCGGCAACAACATTGGCTTTTCTGATGTAATCAAGTAATGACGTTTTACCATGATCAACGTGTCCCATAATGGTCACAATTGGTGGTCGTTTTATCAAATCTTCTTCAGAATCTTCAATTTCAGTATCTTCAATTTCTTCTTCGGTATCAATAAATTTCACATCATAACCAAACTCATCAGTTACCAAACTCATGGTTTCGGCATCGAGACGCTGGTTCATTGTTACCATTAAGCCTAAACTAAAACAAGCAGTAATAACTTCGGTTACAGGTACATCCATCATATTTGCCAATTCTGATACCGTGATAAACTCGGTAACTTTGAGTATTTTGCTTTCTTGATCTTTTTTTGATTGTTCGGCTAGAGCTTGTTCTTTTCGTTTTTGACGACTTTCACGTTTAATTTTAGAGCGTTTGCTTTTTCTGCCTCCTTGTAAACGTTCGAGTGTTTCTTTTATTTGCTTTTGGATTTCCTCATCTGAAATCTCTTTTTTCTCAACAGGTTTCTTATAGCCACGTTTGCCGGTTTTTTGATCTTTATTACCTTGATTTTTACCAGTTGCCGGAATACGTTTACGCTTGCGTTTACGTTTCTTTTTTGCTTCGGCTACATCGCCCCCCGTTTCTTTTTTCTTAGGTTTTTTCTCAAATTTGGATAAGTCAATTTTTTCTCCGGTAAGCGTAACCCCCTTGAGTTTTTTATAATCCGTTTTTATTTCTTGTGATTCAGCCGTTTCTTTTGTTGCAGGTTTTTCTTCAACAGTTTCGGCAGGCTTTTCTTTAGATTCTTGTTTGGGCTTATTAGTTGTAGCTTTTGGAATTTTTTTAGTAACCGGTTTGGCAGATTTTACTTCTTCCTCTTTTGTTTCTTTCTCTGTTTTTTCAACAACAGTTTCGGTTTGTTCCTGATGCGTCTCAACTTCCTGTTTTTCAACCGGTTGCTCAGGTGTTGTGTTTTCACGCTCAACTTTTTTGGGTTCTTCCTCTTTTTCTTCAACCTTTTTGTCTGCCAGCTCTTCAACTTTACCTACAATTTTTGGTCCGGCAAGCTTAACACGCCCTGAAACAACTTCTTCTTCTTTGGGTGCAACAACAACTTCTTCATGTTCTTTGCGCAATTCTGCTTTAGCTTTTTCTTGCTCTTCTTTAATGGAAGCAGACTTATCTTTGACATTTTTGTCTGATTGAAACTCTTGTTGCAACAAAGCATATGCTTCGTCCGAAATTTTGGCACGTGTACTCGCCCGTTTAATCTCTACTCCTTTTTCTTTTAAGAAATCGACAACGGTTGAGAGTCCCACGTTAAACTCAAGCATTACTTCTCTTATGGTTTTATTTGCCATACTGTATTTTGATTATTTCTGTAATTTATTTTAGGTAAAATATTAATTATTTATCACTACCGGAATCTTCCTTAAATTCTTCTTTCAATATTCCTATAACCTCGTAAACGGTTTCTTCTTCCAAATCGGTACGTCTTATCAAATCATCTACATCTTTTGACAAAATACTTAAAGCGGTATCCAGACCAATTTTCTTAAACTCTTGGATAACCCAATCATCAATTTCATCTGCAAATTCGTCCAAATCAACATCTTCTTCGTCTTGTTCTCTTTGTATTTCTATTTCGTAACCTGTTATGGCACTGGCCAAACGAATATTTTGCCCACCTTTACCAATGGCTTTTGATATGTCGTCAGGCTTCATGTAAACATAAGCTGTTTTCTTTCCATCCTCGTTAACGCCTAATTCCAAACGTTGTACGGTAACAGGCCCTAAAGCTCTTTGAATAAACAATCTTTCGTTATCGGTATAATTGATGACATCAATATTTTCATTTCCTAATTCGCGAACGATACCATGAATACGTGAACCGCGAACTCCTACACATGCACCTACCGGATCAATACGATCATCATAGGTCTCAACTGCCACTTTGGCTTTTTCGCCGGGAATACGTGCAATACGCTTAACCGTAATTAAACCGTCAAAAACTTCAGGAATTTCCTGTTCAAAAAGTTTTTCTAAAAAACGGTTATCCGTTCTGGACATTATAACTACGGGCTTGTTTCCCTTCATTTCTACTTTTTCAATCACACCTTTGACACTGTCTCCTTTGCGAAAACGGTCAGAAGGGATTTGTCTGTCTCGCGGCATTACCAATTCATTTCCTTCATCATCAATCAGATAAGCCGCATTGTGACGTACATGATGCACCTCTGCCGTATAAAGATCTCCTTCACGATCTTTAAAAAATTTATGTAAATTGATGTAATCAAATTCCGTTAAACGGTTTTCAAGATTTTGTTTTAAAGCAATAATAGCTCGTCTTCCCAAATTTACTAATTGGAATGGCTCGTCTATTTCTTCTCCTACTTCAACATCAGGATCTATTTTCTTGGCATCAGACAAATGAATTTCCTGGTATTCATTAATAGGATATTTATCATCCGGCACAACGGTACGGTAAATCCAAATATCCAAATCACCACGGTCGGGATTGATGATGATATCAAAATTGTCTTCATCCGGCTCACTGCCGTCACGTTTCTTTTTAATAATCCCGTTTCTTTTGCGCAAAGCGTGTGCTATAACATCTTTAAGAATAGCCAAAATTGTGGCTTTGTCAATGTTTTTTTCGTCTTTAAATTCCAGAAAGGCTTCAACCAATTCTTTGTTATTCATAACTCACTTTTATTTTTTTAAAATTTTAATACCACTTTTGCTTCTTTTATCTCGTCAAAAGGAATATTGTATTGTTTTACTACCGTTACTTTTCCTTTTCCTATTTTTTTAGGTTCACGAACTTTGTTTTCCAACATAATTTGGTCATCATCAACAGCCACCAGCAAACCCTCTTGTTCTCCGGTCAAAGTTTTGACTTTCACCGTCCGGTTTAAATTTTTACGAAATTGCCTTTTCAACCGGAAAGGCTTTGTGATATCAACCGATGATACCGTCAATGAAAAATCCGCTTCATCACGATCCAAATTATGTTCAATTTGTCTGCTAAAAAAAACGGCATCATCAATCGTCACCCCATTATCACCGTCAAGAACAATCTTAATATCATTATTTTCTGATATATTTAACTCCAAAACAAAAATATCAGACCGTTCCTTTAAAGCGTCTTCCAATAATTCCTCTACTCTTTTTTTTAAATCCATTTTATTCTTACGACATTAATAATTCAACATAATATACTCTATGAACATTTAACTGATTAATTTTTTATCAGACGTACGGTGTTTGTATTAGACGCACAGGTTGTGCGTCTCTACATTGTCGAATAAAAATAGGGGACTCACAGTCCCCATCTCACTCTTCTCCATAAATTCGTTGCAAAGATACAATTTTTTTTTAATTACAAACTTTTATATTTAATTCTTTTCCAACAAATACTGTTGAAAATGGCTTATTTTTTATTTTTTCAGTTTTATTACAAAAATCATTTCCACATTTCAAAAAAATTCCGTAAATTTATAGCATAAAAAAATACTACCATGAAAAAAATACTCGTTCCCGTTGATTTTTCTCAAAAATCAGAAGAAGCTCTTAAAGTTGCCGCAAAAATAGCTTCTAAAATTGAAGCCGAAATATACACCTTACACCTGTTGGATATTCCTTCCGGAGAAATTGATATGATTGATGGCAACAAAGTGCCAAAAGGACCTATGGCAATGATGTTGTTTGACAATGTCCATAAAAAATTCGATGAATTTTTAGATAAGGATTATTTAGACAATATCCCTGTTTATGAAAATGTTATGACCGACGCACCGGTTGAAGGCATTTCGGAATTTGCTCAAAAAAACAATATTGATTTTATTGTTATGGGGTCTCACGGAACCAGCGGATTGGAAGAGTTTTTTGTAGGATCCAACACCGAAAAAGTTGTAAGAACCTCAATAATTCCCGTTTTAGTCGTCAAAAAAACAGCTGAAGATTTTAAAATAGAGAAAGTTGTAGTTGCAGGAAAATTTAAAGGAAACAACATTGTTGAATTTAAAAAAATTATGGATTTCTTAAATCTTTTTGACCCCGAAATTCATTTGGTTCGTATCAATACCATTTCTAATTTCAAATCTACAAAAGAATTGGAAGAAATATTTGACAACTTTTTGAAAAAAGTGCCGGAATACAAAAACTTAAAACCGGTTATTTACAATGACTACACCGTTCAAGAAGGTATTTTTAATTTTGCCGAGAAAATAGATGCCGATATCATAGCACTAGCGACTCGAGGCAGACAAGGTATTATGCACTTTTTGAGTGACAGCATTGCCGAAAGTGTTGTCAATGCCGCCAAACGCAATATTTTGACAATCAAAGTAGAAAAATAATTCTTATTTAACTTGTATTGAAATCTGCCGGTTTTATAGCCGGTAGATTTTTTATATATACCCATCATTTTGTCAAACAAATCCATTTTATCTCTATTTTTGTCGCTTTGAAACACTTAAATAATGCGAAAACAAACAGATAAAATAGAATTGATGGCACCTGCAGGTAGCTGGGAAGCACTTCAAACGGCAATTGACAATGGTGCCGATTCGGTTTATTTTGGCGTTGAACAGCTTAACATGCGGGCAATGTCAAGTATCAATTTCGAACTGGACGACTTGCCGGAAATTGTGCAACGATGCAATCAAAACGGTGTCCGCTCTTACCTGACCTTAAATACTATTGTGTATGATCACGATTTGTTGATGGCAAAAAAATTGATTCATGCAGCCAAAGAAGCAGGCGTAAGCGCCGTTATCGTAGCTGACCAAGCTGTTATGTTTATGGCCAAAGAAGCCGGTCTTGAAATTCATATTTCAACCCAAATCAACATTACTAACGTCGAAACGCTTAAATTTTACAGCACTTTTGCAGACACTATGGTTTTAAGTCGCGAATTGAGTTTGCGACAAGTCAAACATATTACCGAACAAATTGAAAAACAACAAATAAAAGGACCTTCAGGACGCTTGGTCGAAATTGAAATCTTTGCTCATGGTGCTTTATGTATGGCTGTTTCCGGAAAATGTCACCTTAGCCTGCACACTTACAACTCATCTGCCAATCGTGGTGCCTGCAAACAAAACTGCCGAAAACCTTATATCGTTATCGACAAAGAATCCGGTATAGAACTGGAAGTTGACAATGAATATATAATGTCTCCCAAGGACTTAATGGTCTTGGATTTCCTTGACCAAGTAAAAGATGCCGGCGTTAAAGTCTTAAAAATTGAAGGACGCGGACGCGCACCCGAATACGTGGCAACCACCGTAAGAACCTATCGTGAAGCTATTGATTCATTATATAATAATACTTTTACACCGGAACGTGTGGAAAAATGGGTGGAACAATTGGCAACGGTTTACAATCGCGGTTTTTGGAGTGGCTATTACCTCGGCAAAAAACTGGGCGAATGGACTACACCGGGCTCACACGCCACGCAAAAGAAAATTTATCTGGGCAAAGGCTGGCATTATTATCCAAAAGCCAAGGTAGCAGAATTCAAAATGGAAGCTTTTGACCTGAAACAAGGTGACAAAATTCTAATCACCGGACCTACTACAGGTGTTGTAGAAAAAACCATTAAAGACATGTACGTCAACGACCAACCCGGAACTTTTGCCCAAAAAGGTGATATCGTATCCATTAAAATTGATCAAAAAATACGGCCGGCTGATAAATTATACAAACTGGTAAAAAATGAAGAGATTTGATGCTAATTTTTAATCATATCAAAAAAACACCCCGCTTAATTAGGGCTTCCTCAAACACCATTTAATTAATTGAAATTCAGTAAAAAAACTTGAATTTTTATTTGTATAAATGAAAGATTATACGTATATTTATCAAATAACCTTGCATTTATGATTTCATATACTAGTCAATATCAAACAAAGATAGAAGAATTTTCAAATCTATATCAATTAAAGTTAGATGAAAACAATCGATGGATTCAACTTGGGTCTATCATTCCGTGGGACGAACTTGTTTCACACGTTCAAAAAAACTATAATCTTGGAACCGGTGCAAAAGGCATAGATTTACGACAAATTATAGGCAGTCTTATCATTAAACACAAACTTAATCTTACAGATGAAGAAACTTTACAATTAATCAGTGAAAACCCATATATGCAGTTTTTTCTTGGGCTTACGCAATTTAAAAGTGATTTACTGTTTTCACCGAGTTTATTTGTTGAAATAAGAAAAAGATTAGGAAAATCGGTATTTGATGAATTTGTAAATATTTTGATACGTCTTACACATCCTAACACAGAGGGTGTTACACATAAAGGCGAATTAAAAATTGATGCAACAGTTGCTGACCAACAAATACGATACCCTAATGA
Organism: Flavobacteriales bacterium; assembly: GCA_027032855.1. Taxonomy (GTDB): domain Bacteria; phylum Bacteroidota; class Bacteroidia; order Flavobacteriales; family Flavobacteriaceae; genus WGBX01. Next base: position 8,208 of record JALVLX010000175.1, read on the forward strand.
TTTAAGTTTGGTAAATGAAGCCCGTCAAAAAACCGAGCATATTATTGATATGCTGTATGAAATGTTGCGAGATAAATTACCGGTAAAACCACGTACATATAGACGAATAGCTAATGAAAAATATTTAAAAGAGGCTAAAAAGAAACGCAAACAAAAAAAGAGTATTCGTAAAACACTTCGCTATTTATTAAACTGTGTAAAACGCAATTTGGAACATATTGATAAAATGTTGGATATGTTACCGGAAAAATCTTTTCCATTAGATTACAAATATCAACGTCAATTATGGATTATTCACACACTTTACGAACAACAATGGGAGATGTTTATTGAACACAAGCACAGTTGCAAAGGTAGAATTGTCAGCATAAGTCAACCACATGTCCGTCCTATCGTAAGAGGAAAACAAGGAGCAATGGTAGAATTTGGTTCAAAGTTGGGTTTGTCACTCTTTGAAGGATATTTTAGTGCTGACAAGCTAAGTTGGGATGCTTATAATGAAGCTGAAGATTTAATCTTACAAGCTGAAAATTATAAAAAATTACTCGGTTATTATCCCGAATTAATTCAAGCAGATAAGATATATACCACCAATAAAAACAGGAAATGGTGTAAAGAAAAAGGTATTAGGTTAACGGCTATTCCAAAAGGAAAGAAAGTTGAAAAAACTGCTTATCAAAAAAGAAAAGAAAAAAAGGAATACGCTCGTAGAAATCATATCGAAGGAAAAATAGGCAATGCAAAACAAGCTTATAATCTCAATCAAATAAAAGCTAAACTCAAAAAAACTTCCGAGTCTTGGATAGGCGCTACAATATTTGTGATGAACTTGTCAACATTTGCGCTTCACATGAAGGCGACCTTTTGAGGAAGCCCTAATTATGTCTCATATCATAATGGTGAGCT